>JBEQLC010000011.1:0-16884 GCA_040326175.1 Desulfobacteria bacterium
GTTCGCGGTAAATGACTACAGCGTCACCCTCAACGCCTTGGATCTGCGGCATCCTCGGCTTTTGCAACGTTAGGGTTAAGGCTCTTTGTCGCACTGATCCGCCGCTCCAGTCATCTCCTTAATCATAACGGTGGCATCTTCCCCGGTGTCCAGATAGTGCCCCTCGCGTCTGCCAGCTTCACAAAAGCCTAACGTCCTGTAAAGCTTTATGGCCGCATGGTTGGACGCACGAACTTCCAATAAAGCCTTTTGGGCACCATATCCTTTGGCTAATCTGAGGAAGTTTTCAAGTAAGCAGGTGGCCACACCGCGGCGACGGTACACCGCATCCACGGCAAGATTTGTAATATACGTCTTGTCTCCAAGAAGCCTGAAGCAAACGTAGGCAATGACTCGGGCTGGTTCCTCCTGCTGTACTTTCTTGATAACCAGGCAGTGTGAAGTCTCTTCAGCGAGCTCCACTTCGAAAGATGCTCTATTCCATGGCGCAGGGAAAGATGCGGTCTCAATATCAAGCAACCTGTCAATATCCGCCTTGGCAAGACCAGACAAATAGCAGTCTCTGACTCTCAGATCCTTTTGTTTCCTTTCAATACACCACTAGCCAACGCAATACTCTTCCTCCCATATGCCTGCAGGCTTTCTGCCAGCTCGCTCAAGTTTTTGTCTTTCCGCATCTTGGCAGCTCGGATAACCACCGGCAGATTAACGCCGGTGAGGACCTCAATCCGGCCTTCCTCAAGGAACGAAAGGCTGAGATTCGATGGCGTCCCCCCAAACATATCTGTCAGAATAAGTACACCTTTGTCCTTGCCAACAGCCTTGATACCGGCACTTATCTTTTTTCTCATTTGTTCAGCGCTCTGGCTTAGATCCACGGAAACAGCAGTGGCTGCTTCCAGAGGCCCTTCCAGGATCATCTCGGCTGACTCAATAAGGGCCTCTCCAAGACCACTATGGGTAACAACGACAATTCCTATCATAAATCTGAGCCCTCAACTTGTCACGGGGTTATGAAATTCCTAACTCAACATCTCTATGGACCAGGTCGATCTTATCAGTCTTCTTATTCAAATACTGGAAGACTTCACCAGCGATCACCACAGACCGGTGCCTTCCGCCGGTACATCCCACTGCTACCGTTAAATAGGCTTTCCCCTCGTTTTCGTATAAAGGTATCAAGTAGTCAAGTAGATCCAGATATTTCTTCAGAAAAACTTGGGTTTCGTCCCATCCCTTCACAAACGCCTGTACTTCAGGCGCCAAGCCATCAAGTTCCTTCAATTCCGGCATAAAATAGGGATTCGGCAAGAAGCGTACATCAATGACCAAATCCGAGTCATGGGGAATGCCGTACTTGTAACCAAAAGAGAGAATATGAACCTCTACTTGCCCAGTCTGAATCGCCTTAAGCACGTGGCCCAATATGACCGCCTTGAGTTCATGGACATTGTAATGCGAAGTGTCAATAACTTTGTCGGCGATTCCCTTAAGTCCCGCCAGTTGTTCTCTTTCGTTATGTATCGCTTCCAGAAGCCCCCCCCCTTTAGCCAGGGGGTGCTGCATCCTGGTCTCGCTGTACCGCCTCAAGAGCATTTCTTCTGAGGCTTCAAGAAAGAGTATTTCGAACCTATATCCTTGCTTGCCCAGCCTGTCTAGTACATCCGAATATGTTGAGACAAAATCCTTTTCTCTTATATCCATTACCAGGGCTAGCTTAGAAATCTCCGAACCGCTCTCCGTCCTAAGTTCTAGAAACTTTGGCAACAGTGCCACGGGCATGTTATCCACACAGAAAAACCCCACGCCCTCCAGCGCCTTTATTGCCGTACTTTTCCCGGAGCCGGAAAGCCCACTGATGATGACGATCTTTCCCCGTTTCAACAATATCGGCGCGGCCCCCTGTAACCGGCTGGAAGGCGAGACCTTCTCATAGGTTTAGACGCACAGCTCAAGCTGCAAAACAGATTAAAACCGATGCGGCCCAACTTCAAAATGCACGGTCTTCGTCGGCAATTACCATGTAGAGACTACGTTGGTCGGCAGCAGTCATGAGCCGCTGCCTAAAGGTGCTGTCCTTGAGTAATCGGGATATCCTGGCAAGCATCCGGAGATGAGCGCCCGTCGAATTCTCAGGGGCCAACAACAGGAAAAAGATGTGAGCAGGTTTGCCGTCGATGGCTTCAAAGTCAACGCCCTTGTGGCTTCGCCCAAAGCCAACCAACAACGACTCGAGAGACTTCAACTTTCCGTGAGGAATGGCAATGCCATCCCCAATTCCCGTACTGCCAAGACGCTCACGTTCCAAGAGCACGCGAACCATTTCCTCCTGGTCGACACCAGAGGCTTGTGCAACAGGGCCCGCGAGCTCTTCCAACACCCCCTTCTTGTCGGTAGCATTCAGTTGAGAAATGATGGTCTCTTCTTTCAGGACGTCTAATACTCTCATATCAGATATTGTGTTTGACGGATTTGTACTGTCTTTTGAGTTCATAGGGCTTAACTTCAAAACCTTTGACAAATGAAGCCTCCTCGCCCTGAAGGGCGGGCATTCTGCCTTGCGGAGCGCTTCGTGCGAAGGGAGCGAGCCGGTCAACCAGTCTACGAACTGGGTCTGATCAATCCATAATTGCCGTCTTTGAGACGGTACAACACGTTAACCTCTTCGCTCTGAGAATTGGTAAAGACCAGGAAGTTGTTCTTGTCTAGGTCCATCTGCAAAACCGCTTCATCAACGTCCATAGGTTTGTAATCGATACTCTTTATTCTGACAACTCTGGCCAGCGTCTCTTGGCCCAGATCCCCGGGTGAAGTTTCCTCCTCCTCTTGATACCGAAACATCTTAGACCTTGCAGCGGCAGAGCGACGTTTCTTGAATTTCTTCTTATTCTTTATGATCTGTTTTTCGATCTTGTCCAAGGCCATATCTATGGCCGAATACATATCAGAGGTTTCCTCATGACCATTTACAACGAATCCGTCCGCGCTAATGTTTATGTCAGCAACGTGGCGGAATTTCTCTACAGTTAGTACTACGTTTGCTTTGGCTGGATTCTCAACGTACTTATCAAATCGATCCAACTTCTCAGATGCATATGCTTTAAGGGTTTCCGAGGGATCAAGGTTCATGAAAGTTACCGACGTTTGCATGCTGATTGGCCTCCCAGTATCTTTTTACGTTTGTTAGATGGCAGAGCGCCAAGCATCTCCCGATATTTGGCGACCGTCCTGCGCGCTATATCAATGTTTGAAGACTTCAAAATGTCAACCATCTTCTTGTCACTATAAGGTTTCACTGGATCTTCAGATTCAATAATCTGCCGTATCTTATCCTTGACGCTTGCTGAGGCAATCGTCTCTCCGTCAAATCGATCAATAGAACTGTTGAAGAAGAACTTCAATTCAAAAATTCCCTGAGGGGTGTGAACATACTTGTTCGTGGTAACCCTGCTCACAGTAGACTCATGCATCCCGATGTCAGCGGCTACGTCTCTCAATACCATGGGCTTTAGATGAGCAATCCCCTCTTCCAGAAAATTCCCCTGATAACGGATAATACTTTCGACCACCTTGTAAATGGTCCTCTGACGTTGGTGAATGCTGCGAATCAACCAGACCGCAGAACGGAGTTTATTCTGGACATAGTCTCTTGTCTGACTGGAGAACTCCTTTGCTTTGTTATTTAAAGCTTCCTTATAAAAAGAGCTTATGCGAAGCTTGGGCATGCCGTCCTCGTTCAGGACAATTACAAACTCATCGCCCATCTTATACACAAAGACGTCCG
The DNA here is from genome assembly GCA_040326175.1 of Desulfobacteria bacterium. Taxonomy (GTDB): domain Bacteria; phylum Desulfobacterota; class Desulfobacteria; order Desulfobacterales. The sequence continues at coordinate 3,785 of JBEQLC010000011.1, forward strand.
GACTGATGTATTGAGGCTCTTCATCGCTGAACTGCCGGCCTGGCTTAGGCTCCAATCCGATGATAATCTCAATCGCGGACAGGACGACATCAGGCCGGACACCAAGTGCCCGAGAAATCGCCTTGTAGTTTTTGTTCTCCACATGCTTGAGATGATTTTCGACAACCTGAACCAGAACGGAATCCTGCAACCCCAGCTGTCTGATCTGAATCATCAGACATTCTCTCAAATCCCGAGCACACACGCCAGAGGGATCATAAGATTGCATCTTACTCAAGACGCTTTCCACTTCTGACGCTTCTGTCTCGGTCAGGGCTGCAATCTCATCAACGGCAGCCTGAAGATAGCCATCCTTGTCAAGATTGCCAATGATCGCACTGCCAATCTCTTCCTCTATCCTGCTTGGAAGGGAAAGCAGAAGCTGCCACTGGAGGTGTTCGGTCAAGGACTCTCGTCGCGCCAGAAAATTATCATATTCCGGGACTTCCCGTTCCTCAGCTTCAGAATATACGGGCCCAGGGGCATTGTATTCCCCCAAATAGCTGGACCAGTCGATATCTGCTCGAGCCGTTTCCTCGTCCGTCACCGGCTTTAACTCAGGCGGCTCCGATGGAACGTCTACCGGCTCATCACGGGTACTACTCTCAGCAGGCACTTCCACCGGCATATCCTCGAGAACCGGATTCTCCTCCATTTCCTCGCGGATCACTTCCAACAGTTCAAGCCGAGACAATTGCAGAAGCTTGATGGCCTGCTGAAGCTGGGGTGTCATGACCAGCTGCTGGGTAAGACGAAGTTGTTGTCTAAGCTCTAAAGCCATGGCAGGTTCAGCGTTACGAAATCTCCACTTCGTGCCCAACACTTGTTACGTCATTTATGGATGGGCCCCACCTAATTATTCTTCCGCCATATAACACGTTGTTGCACCAGATGCTTGATAATATAATAAGACATAAACTTGATTCATACAACCAGTATCCAGTGTACTCCCTAAAGTTGCATAAACAACATGGCAAAAGGTTCAAAAAAGCAACAATAGCCTTTCTTTGCGGTCTTTTTGAGTGATTTTGTGGAATGCACTGCGAGTGATATCCAGAGAACCAGAAAAACAGCCATGTTGTTTACCCTTCGGGAAAGCCGATGATACAGCATCTGCTGCGTTGTCAAGGGATCGGCGTAAACGACTACAGCCTCACCCTTGACGCCTTGCATCTGCAGCACCCTCGGCTTTTGCAACGTTAGGGTACTGTCTCCGGCATCTGGTCCGACCGAACGGCTCCAAGTTCCTGACCTATAGCCTGAAGCCCTCTCCCAAATAGACCTCCCGAGCCAAGCTGCTTGAGGTGATAGCCTCCGGAGGCCCGGATTCAATCAACACCCCCTCGTTCAAAATGTATGCCTCGTCACAAACCCCCAAGGTCTCCCGTACGTTGTGGTCCGATATGACCACCCCGATCCCTCGCTCTTTGAGCTGTCCGATCACCTTTTGTATGTCAACCACGGCAATAGGATCAATGCCAGCAAAAGGCTCGTCAAGGAGAATGAATGAAGGTGTGTTTACAAGGGATCGCGTGATCTCCAGACGGCGCCGTTCCCCACCAGATAAAGTATAAGCCTTTCGTCGTGCCAAATGCCCGATATTCAATTCCTCAAGGAGTTCCCGAAGTCGACTATACCGTTCAGGACGGGTCAGAGGCAGTGTTTCTAAAATCGCCAGTATATTGTCTTCCACGGTTAGCTTCCGAAAAACCGAAGCCTCCTGTGGAAGATATCCTATCCCCTTGCGTGCCCTAACATACATGGGGTGTGAAGTGATGTCCTCCCCGCCTACGAAGACTTCCCCGCCGTCAGCTCTTATGAGCCCGACGATCATAAAGAAAGTTGTAGTCTTTCCGGCCCCGTTCGGACCGAGCAGTCCAACAACACTCCCGCTTTCTACTTCAAGCGTAACCGAGTCCACCACTCGCTTGCCTTTGTAAATCTTGACCAAGTCCTTAGCAAGTAGTTTTGGCATTACTTTTTCAAGCCATCCTCTTCTTTGACATAAAGCGTGGCCTCTACTTGGTCTTTGTCGGCCCCTTCCACCAGGCTTCGGTTTTCAGCTTGAAACAGCGTAATCTTCTTTCCCCGGACTATGTTCTTCCCGGACCATACCTTTGGGTCACCTCCGCTGAGCTCCAACACCTTTTCGCCAGCTAAATAGACTGCCTTATCCGCCACAGCTGTCTTGGTCTTATTATCAAAGACAATCTTGACATTTCCTTCAGAGACGATCTTCTCTATCGTGCCCTCCCTTGCTGACATATCTCCGCCAGACTTATAAAAAACCTTCATGCGATCAGCCGTAATAACAACGTCATCCTCTGTAGCCATTACGTTTCCTGAAAACTCAACCATGCTCATCTTATGGTCTGATTCCAGCCTGTCCGCAGTAATGTGTATAGCAGTCTCAGGCCCCCTTTGTTCTTCGGACTCTGTCTCCTGCGTCTCGGCCAAGACAAGCCCGCACGGACACAGCATGCACAACAAGAAAACCAACACGGCCCGTTTCGTCTTCTCCAGCCTCTTCATATCGTCAATCGCCAATCTTCAACCTTGAACCTTGAACCTTGAACCCTGAACCTTGAACCCTGAACCTTTAGCTACAAGGTCAAGCTTTCAAAGACAGCTTTGACTGCCCCCAACACTACGAACTGTTCTGTTTGAAGATCAAAGGTCATGCTGTCTCCGGTAACCTCCATTCCATTTCCCTTGATAACAACCGGTGTCTTCGTAAACATAGTGCGGGTTTTGTGTTCGTAACATAACTTGTCAGTACTCAGCTCATATTGCCCACTTCGTGCGACCACATCCCCCCAGACTTCCATATCCTTGGTATCGGTCAACAGGGCCCCGCCACGACTACTGAGATGAATGTTATTGCCGTCTTTAAGAAAAAAGGTGGCAAGAATCTCTTTGAACACGGTCTTATTATCCGCTTTTTCGTACAGTGCCGACTCAGCATCAAGCGTCCATTGCGTGACACCGTCCCGGGTTGCAACATGGTGAATGCGGTTCAGGCTCACATCAGCGCCTTCCGGCAAGACCGAATGTAAGGCCATGGGCTCCCCCCTGAGACGGAGATAACTCACTAACCCGAACCCGATTCCGGCAACTGTCAGGCCTATCAAACAATACAGGACTGTCTTGACTTTTGACATACAACAACTCACTGTGCGGATGGTAACAGAGCTTCACGGATAGCCTTAAGCTCTTTAAGAAGCGGCTTCACGCTGTGTAATGGTAAGGAATTGGGACCATCACAAAGGGCACAGTCCGGATCCTTGTGAACCTCGATGAAGATTCCGTCCACACCGGCGGCAGTAGCAGCACGGGCCATCAGGGGCACAAATTCCCTTTGTCCCCCTGAGGTCGTTCCTGCACCCCCTGGAAGCTGAACACTGTGGGTGGCATCGAATATGACGGGCCATCCCAGATCCCGCATGATGGCCAGTCCCCGGAAGTCAACCACCAAATTGTTGTAGCCAAAAGTCGTGCCTCGTTCGGTCACCAGAACCTGTCGATTACCCGTAGAAACGACTTTTTCTATGACACGCTCCACGTTCCCTGGTGCCAAGAACTGCCCTTTCTTGATGTTGACAGGCTTTCCAGTCTCGGAGACCGCTAGAATGAAATCGGTTTGCCGACACAAGAAGGCTGGAACCTGTAAGATGTCCAAGACTTGGGCAGCAGGGCCGATTTCATGAAATCGATGTACATCAGAAATGACTCGTATGTTATATTTGTCCTTTATGGCAGATATGATTTCCAGGCCCTTGGATAATCCCGGCCCTCGGTACGAACCGAGTGAGGTCCGATTGGCCTTGTCATAGGATGTCTTGAATATGAAAGGGATTTGAAGTTCATCGGTTACATCCTTTAAAAAAGCCGCGGTCTCAAACGTCGCATCATGGGTTTCGATCACACACGGTCCAGCGATCAAGACGAGGGGATTCCCGTCACCAATTGCGATCTTTCCCACATTAACAATATGACTCATTCAAGGCGTCTCTAAACTTCTCTGTGAAGCCTCCCCGCCCTGAAGGGCGGGGGTTCTGCCTTGCGGCAGTGCTTCGCACCCCGGTGAGGAAGATAGACATTTTTGTATAGCTCCCCTTGACCCCGCCCTGAAGGACGGGCGTTCTGCCTTACGGCAGCACTTCGTGCGCGGGGAGCCAGCCGGCCAAAGGCAATAAACGCTGTTGCCCGACAGCCTCAGAACCTCTACTCGGTTTACAACACTGAACGCTACTCACCAGCGTGAACTGAAAAAACTCTAACTTACGTTCCCCTAAAAGTCAACAATCGGCGTGAAAAACAGAACCAGCATGAGAAACGATCCGAAAAACAACCTTGATTCTTTACTGGCGAGCTGTTATGTTCGCCTCCTATTTAGCAAAGTACTACTGGATATTACTGGATATTTATGTCTACTGGAAAGTCCAAACCTCCTAAGTTGTTGTACGGTCTGATTGCACTTCTTCTGTGCGGATTGGCGATTCCGTTAGTGCAGATCATAGCCGTGAGCTTTGAAGGGGAAATGCCCGTATTTCAAATTGGGAGTCCCATTCATACCATTGGCCGATCTTACACCCTGAAGGGGTGGGCCTCTGATCAGAAGACTGGGCTCCGGAGGGTATGGATAGCAATTCTCCAACAGGGCCAAGAGAGGATTCTCTTTGATCAGACGTTTCCGTCCAAGGGTTTTTTGAAAAGGGGGCTGTTACAGGACCAACTGGTTTCGCTTGAGATCAACGCAGAGGCACTCGACCTTGGCGATGGAGAGGCGCTTCTCAGGACTGCTGTGTGGGATTATTCTTATCGCGACTGGTGGGCAGGAAACAGGACTTATGCAGAACACAAGATCATCGTCGATACCCAGCCGCCCACTGTTGACGTTCTCACCCGAATCCACAATCTCAATCAGGGCGGAACCGGACTAACCATCTACCAGATCTCTGAACCCGGCACCGTCAATGGTGTCCAGGTAGTCGACAGTTTTTTCCCGGGCTACTCTGGATTCTTTGACGATCCCAACTTGCACATGGCTTTTTTTGCCATACCTCATGATAAAGGCCCGGAATCAGAACTCTATGTGAGGGCTACAGACATTGCCGGCAATAGCACGCAGGCCCGATTCGCCTATCATATCAATTCAAAGAGCTTCAAAAAGGACAGGATTCCGATCCCGGATGCCTTTCTAAGGCGAAAGATCCCTGAGTTTGAGCGTACCCTGAATATGGGCAATCCTTCTGCATCGCCTATTGAGAAATTCACGGCAATCAATCAGCGTCTGCGCCAGGCCAATCACAAGACCCTTAAGGATATTTGCAAAAGAAGCGATGCACAGAAACATTGGGAGGGTCCCTTTCTCAGGCTCCCGCACTCTGCACGAAAGGCTGGATTTGCCGATCACCGCAAATACGAGTATAATGGCAAAGTTGTGGATGAGCAGGTCCATCTCGGAATAGACCTGGCCTCCACCGGACATTCACCAGTGCCTGCTGCCAACAATGGACGCATTGCACTTGCCGAATCCCTGGGCATTTACGGCAAGGCTGTTATCCTGGATCATGGTTTCGGCCTTTTCAGCATGTACGGACATCTTAGCCGGATCGAGGTTGCGAAAGATCAGGTAGTCTCCAGGGGAGATGTGATCGGTTATACAGGGATGACGGGTTTGGCTGGAGGAGATCACCTCCATTATTCGATGATGGTTGACCATACCTTTGTCAATCCAATAGAATGGTGGGACCCAAAATGGATAAAGCACAATGTTTCAGATAAACTGAAGGTGTTTACTCCGGAGGTTAAGCAATGAAACGCTATAAGGTGCAAAAGACCTACGAGCAGATCAATCAAAAGATCAGGGATGGCAAGGTCGTTGTGGTCACCGCTGAGGAGATGATTGACATCTTGAAAGAGAAAGGCCCGGTTAAGGCGGCTCGTGAGATAGACATAGTGACTACCGGCACCTTTTCGCCCATGTGTTCATCCGGGGCCTTCATCAATTTTGGCCATTCTGTTCCGGGAACCAAGGCTGCTAAGGTATGGCTCAACAATGTTCCAGCGTATGCCGGCCTGGCTGCTGTGGATTGCTATATTGGGGCTACTGAACCATGTGAGGAAGACCCCTTGAACAAGGTCTATCCCGGAGAGTTCAGGTATGGTGGAGGCCATGTGATTCAGGACCTTGTGGCCGGCAATAAGGTTCACCTCAAGGCGACTGCGTATGGAACCGATTGTTATCCCAGTCGGGGTATGGAGAAAGATATTACTTTAAAGACCGCCCCGCAGGCCATCCTGTGTAACCCAAGGAATGCGTATCAGAATTATAACTGTGCAATAAACTTAAGTAACAAGACTATTTACACCTATATGGGCACGCTTCGCCCGAAGGCAGGAAACGCAAATTACTGCTCTGCCGGGCAACTTAGCCCCCTGATGAACGACCCGTATTACATGACTATGGGCATAGGCACAAAGATCTTTCTTGGAGGAGGCCAGGGGTTTGTCACCTGGCACGGAACGCAGCACAAACCCAAGGTCAAGAGAACAGAGAAGGGGGTTCCCCTGACCCCGGCCGGCACTCTCTGCGTGATGGGAGACCTGAAGAAGATGAGCTCAAAGTGGCTCGTGGGGGTAAGTATGCAAGGGTATGGCTGCTCATTGGCGGTCGGATTGGGTGTACCCATCCCGATCTTGAATGAGGAGATTGCAGCATACACCGGCATTTCGGATGATGATATCTTTACCCAGATCGTAGATTATGCACACGACTATCCGCGTGGCATAGCAAAGAGTTATGGCCGGGTCAGTTACACACAGCTCAAAAGTGGCACCATCCGATTAAAGGGCCAAGACGTGCCGACTGTGCCTCTCTCGAGCGTGGTTATGGCAAGGGAGATTGCTGAAACCTTGAAGAAATGGATACAGAAAGGGAAGTTTACCTTGGGTGAACCCCAACAGTTGCTTCCCTCGGTATAGCAGGTAGGTGGTAGATACCCGATGCCCCATGCTGGTTGCATGATGCCAATAAGAACATGATCGAGCTGCCGGCATCGGGTGTCATGTCTCACAGGCTTCTTCAAAAAATTCGCCTCCGCCATCAAGCCATTTCCCTTGCTCCGTGACCATTTTCGGGACGTCAACTTCGTTCCGCTAAATCATGCACGCAGTGAAGCGGAGCGCTACAACTCGGGCCCAAGGCGCGGGGTGGGGAAAAAGCGCAGCATACACGGTAGTATGTGAGCATTTTGAGCCGACCCGCAACGCCGCCATGGGGACTTAGACGCTTTTTTGAGATGGCTTCTATTCCTCAGGAAGCCATAAGGCCCTTCCCGCAGTTTGGATAATGGGATATTCTGAGGGTCATCACATCAAGTAAATCGAGTTCCGCTACCCTTCGGCAGACTCCTCAAATAAGTTTGATACCTTGACTACCCCTCCAGAATGATTATTTTTTGGTGTGATCGAGAGTGGTTGATAACCATAAAGGAAGGAGGTGGATAGTATGTTTGCTCTTACACCAATACTCAGACGAACAGGATCGCCGGGCCGTCCGGAACGGGACTTTTTTGATCGTTTCTTTGGCGACTCTTCCTTGCCGAGTATAGCCTTTGAAGACACCGAGTGGGTGCCGGCCTTTGATGTGTCCGAGACTGACAAGGAGCTCATTGTCAAGGCTGAAGTCCCGGGCATCGACAAGAAGGATATCAACATTACTGTGTCAGACGGCATACTGACCATCGAAGGGGAGAAAAAGCACGAAAAGAAAGAGGATAATGAACAATACCACCGTGTGGAAAGACGTTACGGGACGTTCTCCAGGACTATGCGACTCCCCGACGAGGTCGAGGCTGACAAGGTTGATGCAACTTACAAGGACGGGGTGCTTAACATCAGACTCCCAAAATCTGAGGCAGTCCATCCAAGAAAGATAGAGATCAAGGGTTGATGATATCCTGATTCTGAAAGGTGTGCCGTGCAGATGCGCGGCACACCTTTGTTCTTCTGACGGAAAAAGAAATCGTCCCATCCATTATTCTATTGACCCATCCCTTAGATCCTTATTATAAAACAATAATAGAACGCCGCGTGCACTCGTCCGCAGGTGATGGTCACCTTTTGAAACTTGCCGCCCACGGGGCGGCCTTTCGCTTTGTTGGCTTACGTATCCGGGAAACAAGGGCGCTGCTGTGAAAAGCAGGCCCTCCAAACCGGGGAGACGTGAGGAAAAGATACTATGCCTATTTACGAGTTTTATTGCGAAGAGTGTAATACAATATTCAACTTCTTTTCAAGCTCCGTGAACACTACCAAACGACCTCGCTGCCCCAAGTGCAAACAAGAGAAACTGAAGAGGCAAATGTCTACTTTTGCCAGACTCACGGGTGCAAAGGAGGGGGGCGAACTGGATGATCTTCCTATTGATGAGGCGAAGATGGAAAAAGCCATGAGTCTATTGGCCCGTGAAGCCGAGGGGATCAACGAGGATGATCCGCGCCAGGCTGCCAACTTAATGCGTAAGCTCTCTGACGCAGCAGGTGTTGGTCTTGGGCCGAGCATGGAAGAAGCCCTGAAACGGATGGAGGCGGGCGAGGACCCGGAACAGGTTGAGGCCGAGATGGGTGATCTGCTTGAGCAGGAGGAACCTTTTATAGTGGAGGGGAAAAAGGGACGGGGAGTCCAGCGCCATACACCACATAGAGATGAGACACTGTACGACCTATGAATTCGGTCCGTAACCGTCTGAAGCCTAACCATCGTTGAAAGAGTCTTTGTTATGACCGCAGAAAAAGTCATTTTGAAAGGTCCCGATATTGACCGAATCTTGTCACGGATTACCCACGAGATCTTGGAGAAGCACAGAGGGGCAGAAAATTTTGTCCTGATCGGCATCCGGACGGGTGGAGTGTTCTTGGCAGATCGGATCAAGGTGGAGATTCTTACCACTGAAGGTGCCGACATTCCCAGGGGGGACCTGGACATCACTCTTTACAGGGACGATTGGACCCGCATAGGACACCAGCCCATTGTTCAGAAGACGGAGTTACCGTTCTCTCTCGACGGGACCCAGGTGATCCTGGTGGACGATGTCCTTTTTACAGGCCGTACAGTTAGGGCTGCCATGGATGCTCTAATCGACTTCGGGCGTCCCGACCGGATCGAACTGGCCGTACTTGTGGACCGGGGGCATCGGGAGCTGCCGATCCAGGCCAACTATGTGGGCGAACATATCGAAACAATCCATGACACCATGGTCAACGTCTACCTCAAAGAAAAGGCCGGACGTGATGAAGTGGCTATCAGTGCGCAATGAGGTCCGGGGTTCGACTACGGAAGAACGGCCTTCAAGACTGTGCTCCGGGTAGATACCTGGACACGGAATTTGTCGGCATCTGCCGCGAGAAACTCGGCTGAAGTTAGGCCCAATTCGGGGTTTGTGTTTTTTGGTGTTGACAAATTGCCTTTTTTCATATAAACACGTGCAGGTTGAAAGTGGGAATTAGGCAAGGACGTAATAATAAGGAATATCAATTAACGAAAGGAGGGCGTTGGCATGCCAACTGTTGAGTTTGGAGGAAAAACTTTTAGTGTGGATGAGGACGGTTTCATTGATGATTATGCTAATTGGAGCCCAGAATGGATCCAATATGTGAAGTCGACTGAGGGGATTGAGGAACTTAACGATGAGCATATGAAGTGCGTTGACTTCTTGCGGGAATACTACGAGAAGAACGGTATCGCACCCATGGTCAGAATCTTTTCCAAGGTAACAGGCTTCAAGCTTAAGCACATCTATGAGCTGTTTCCGTCAGGCCCGGGCAAGGGCGCATGTAAGATGGCAGGGCTTCCCAAACCGACGGGATGCGTCTAAGGAAAAAGCTCTGATTTAGTAAGACAATTTGGACGTCCAAAAAAGAGGCTTTAGTGCGCATAAAGCCTCTTTTTTTTCTGGAGGGGCCATGAATATGACGCTAACAGTCAAAACCACCTCCAAGACAGAATTTATTGAAATTACTGGTGATGTTCAAAAAGCAATCCAGTCGGACGGGATCGATGATGGGGTTTGCTTGCTCTTCGTTCCGCATACCACGGCGGGTATTACCATAAACGAGAGTGCAGATCCCAGCGTGAAATCGGACATCTTGATGGCGCTGAACAAGATGGTTCCCTGGAAGGAAGCATATCGCCACCTGGAGGGAAATTCGCCGGCTCACATCAAGTCGAGTATTGTCGGGAGTTCAGAATTGATTGCTGTGGAAGGTGGCAGGTTGAAGTTGGGGACGTGGCAGGGGGTTTTTTTCTGTGAGTTTGATGGCCCGCGTACCAGAAAGGTCCACATCCGATTGCTGTGAACAGCACACAAGCTGACGATATTCATTATGACAGAAATGGATGACATTGATAGGGCAATTCTAAATAGAATACAATCTGATTTTCCTGTTGCCTCTAGGCCATATCTGGTCGTTGCCCGGGAACTGGACATGAAGGAAGATGAGGTGATCAGACGCATAACCCGCCTAAAGGAAAGCGGAATTATCAGGCGCATAGGGGCAAATTTCGTGCCCGGCAGGCTCGGGTTTGTCAGCACACTTTGCGCGGCTAGGGTCCCGGAGGAGAAAATTGCCCTATTCTCGAAAACAGTCAACCAATACCCTGGTGTCACCCACAATTATCGCCGGGATCATGAATTCAACATCTGGTTTACCTTCATTGCCGAATCCATGGAACAAATAGAAGTGTATTTGAAGGAGATAGCCTCTGAAACGGGCGTGACCGAAATACTGAATCTTCCTGCCACCAAAGTATACAAACTCAAAGCACAATTCGACGTTTAGGAGAGGATTTGCAGATTCCCTGTAGCCAAGTGTAGGCCGCAGACCCATATAAGGATGCCATGGATGATCTTCGTATTGCTGCTGTAGTAATGCGCTGCGTGTTGGGGAAAACGCAAGACAACCTCAATCGCATGAAAGCCCGGATTGGCGAGGCTGCCTCAGGGGGGGCAAATCTGGTCTGTTTCCCTGAGTTGAACCTCACGGGATATAGTGTACGCGAAGTCATTCGTTCAGTGGCTGAACCCATACCCGGCCCTTTGAGTCAGGCAGTTGTTGAAATGGCCCGAGAAAGTGGAATGTTCATACTGGCAGGGCTGGTTGAAAGGGATGGAGAAGAAAGGATATTTGCCAGCCACATTGTGGCGGGCCCGGAAGGACTTCAGGGAGTTTATCGAAAATGTCACCTCAGCCCCTTTGAACAACAGCTATATTGTGCAGGAGAGACTACATCGGTGTTTGGTGTCAAGGGGTGTACCTTTGGGATTGAACTCTGCTATGACACGCACTTTCCGGAGCTGAGCACCCTTTTGGCCCTGAAGGGAGCAGAAATCATCTTCTGTCTTCACGCTTCTCCCCGCGGCACACCAGAACAGAAGCATCGCAGCTGGCTGCGTCATCTGACTGCCCGGGCATACGACAATGGTGTATTTGTTGTGGCATGTAATCAGACAGGCGCTAACGGGGATGGACTGGAGTTCCCAGGTATAGCCCTGGTATTGAATCCCTCAGCAGAAGTGATAGCTGAGCATGTAAGCGGAGAAGAAGGGGTCCTCTTTGCGGACCTCAGGGCAGCCGACCTCGCTCATGTGCGGGGAAACAGAATGCGATTCTTCCTCCCGAATCGACGACCTGAATTGTACAAGGGCCTGATCAAGAGCAGGTCTCCCGGGTAGGCCGGCGAACCTTTGTTACGTCAAAAAAATGATGGATTTACTTGACACGGATATCGGTGATATGATACGGCGTAAACGTTCATGATATGCAACAGGCTTATTGTCTTTTGTGCTATCCACCTTCGGGTGAGGCAAGATATTGGTTTGGGATAGGAGTTTTGCAGAGTCCACAAAGATGCCAGCAAGGCCCGCAGACCTTGTTGGCTTTTTTTTCTGTCAGGTCCATATCCCAGCTAATTATGTTTTGAAAGGAGGGATACGGTTATGGCAGAAGGCGTTGTAAAGTGGTTTAACGAGAAAAAGGGCTATGGTTTCATTAGTATGGACGAAGGGCAAGACGTCTTTGTTCACTACAGCTCAATCATGGGATCCGGTTTCAGGTCTCTGTATGAGGGGCAGCGAGTTCGATTTGAGGTCGAGCAGGGAGACAAGGGCCCGCAGGCCGTGAACGTTGAAACCACATGAGGTAAAAAGTTAACGAGTTGGTGCCCGGAAAGCTTTGTACTTAGCCTTGAAGCTTGCGACCACTTAGAGGAGCATAAGATCCAAAAGGTGGTAACGCCGGCAACAGACTGCTAAGTTCGAAAATATAGCCAAGAACCCCGTCTCCTTAATGACGGGGTTTCTTGGTTTTTGGCGGACAATTTTCTTTAAATATAGGTAAGATAGCAGTTGTGAAGCCCCCCTGGCCCTGAAAGGCCTGGGTCCTGCCTTACGGCAGGGCTTTGTGCACGGGGACCGAGCCGGTTAATGGGTAGCATGGTCAAAGATAGTCATATAGTATCTGAGAGGGAAGAGGCTCCTCGCACCCACTGCATTCGCTGCGGAACCTGTTGCATGAAGGGAGGCCCCACGTTGCACGAGGATGACGCTACCCTGTTTGCAGAGGGAGTTCTGGAAAAGATCCATGTCTATACCCTGAGAAAGGGTGAAGTCATCCGCAATATTGATGACTCATTGATGATCCTTGAAGGGGAAATGATCAAGATCAAAGGAGAAGGTGAAACCTGGTCATGTATGCTCTACGATGACAACGAGAAGGCATGCAAGATATATCAGGACAGGCCGGCTGAGTGTCGGGCGCTAAAGTGCTGGGACCCTCGGGACCTGATAGAAGTCATGGCAACACCGCGTCTTCAGAGAACAAATCTTATCAACCAAGACGACGGTATTCTCAAGATTATCGAAGCTCATGAGCAAAGGTGCGCTTATGAAACCTTAGAGGCTGCCGTGATGGGGTTGCAGCAACCGGGCTCTGATAAGGCAGTGGAAAGGATCCTCGACCTTCTTCAGTACGACCAATACATAAGGCCCTTCTTAACAG
>JBEQLC010000120.1:0-5925 GCA_040326175.1 Desulfobacteria bacterium
GCCGACCACGTCCGCGGCCTCGCAATGGGTAATGGCCAGCATCGGTACGTCCACCTTCATCTGGGCCGTCTGTCGCACAGCAAGCGCCGCACCCTTGGAGTGGCCTGATACGATGAGGGCATCGGGCCTCAAGGCCTTGACCTTGGTCAGGGTGGCGGTCATGTCGGTCAGCTCTTTGGGCAATTTGTCGTCGATGACGATTTTCATGCCCCACCTCTTGGCATCATCGATAACACCAGCGCGGATGTCCATGGAGAATGGGTCGTTTTCGACCGCAATGGCCACTTTAGCAGTGCTTGGATCTCTGCCATCCTTCTTGAACTCTTCTGCTAGCACGTTGATGGATTCTGCCAAGTACTGCTCTGAAGTTGTAAGTACGGCGAACAGGTACCGGTAGCCTTTGTTAAAAAGGGAGCGGGAAGCACCGTTGCCCTCGATCATCGGGATCTTGTGCTTTTCGGTTATCGGTGCCATGCCTTTGGTCGGACCGGAACCGTATGGACCCAGGATGAATTTGATCTTATCCTGCTTGATCAGCCGCTCGGCCAACTGTGCGGAGCGGGCCGGCGTGGATTCGTCGTCGTAGTACTTGATCTTGATTTTATAAGTCTTATTGCCCACCTTGACGCCGCCCATCTCGTTGAGGCGCTTTGCGGCAAGATCATAACCGTTCTTGGTGTGCTTGCCGTTGGTTGAGTATTTCCCGGTGAAAGAAACCGCTGCGCCAAAAACAATGGTGTCGCCCTCAACTTTGGCGACGGCCGGACTCGCAACAACGAGGCCAACAGCGGCCACAGCCACCACTAGTGCGATTAGAATTTTTCCTTTGCTCAACATAAGCCTGCCCTCCTCGAGTACAAATGTTTTAGGTTAATGCCAAATTCCAAGGTGCCGGCCAACTGCCTGACACCAAGCTGCTGTCTTTTGATTTGTGTAATTCGTCGGAGCGTTGGGGAACCAGACATATTCTTCTGACCAAAAACGTCTAACTTATTGCGATGAAAGGATAGAATATACAATTATTTGCGGAGGTAACAGACGAAAAAATGATTGATTGCCTGCAATCGCTCACTTTATGAATAAGTTAGTACCACATTGTGGCAATTAATCAAATAGTAAGTTCAACACGTCCAGCTGAGAATGAGAGGGAACCTGATAACTGCTGAAAACTCGCTCCAGATGAGGGAGAATAAATATAGGATGAAAGGTCCTTGTGTGTCAAGCAGGCGTAGTCGTGGGAGATCGACACACTCAACAGGAGGGGCAGCAGGACGGTGTCACCGATTGCAGTTGAAAAACCAAAGAGGATGTTTGTTGCGCATGTCCGTTGAAGGTGGGTCGCATTGCAGCGCATGGTTATATTGCAGGTCTTTCCATCTCGAAGCAATCCCTGATTGTGGTGTACATGTTGCCCCCCAGGCGTCCAATAGCGTCCAAGGACTTACTGTCCACTTCACCATTTCTAACAATGTCTGGATGAATATGAATGTTACAAACTCGGCCCAAGACCAGATTCCCGGCCCTAGGCTCTGAGCCGAAAGGAATGATCTGTTGCAGTTTGCACTCAAAATTAACCAGTGAGTCTGCAACACACGGAGGCTTAACAAGTGTCGATTGCTTCGCGGTAGCTCCAGCTACATCAAACTCATTAACGTCGGACGGATATGGTCCACTTGTACGATTCATTGTCTGGGCCAATGCGTAGCTCACAATGTTAACTACGAATTCAGAAGTCTGTCTGATGTTTACCAGAGTGTCTTTTTCTATTGAATTTTCTTTCAAAAGTGGAGAGAAGCACAGAATCGGCGGGTTAACACTTGCAACCGTGAAGAAGGAGAACGGAGCAAGGTTTATGTTACCCGCAGGATCAACGGTTGAGACCCAAGCAATTGGCCGAGGTAATACTGTGCCAATAAGAATCTTATATATATCCTGGCTTGAACTGCTTTCGGGACTTATTTCCATCTCTTGATATCCTCCTGAAATATAACGGCCCCGAGCTCAGCGGCGCGGCTAATGCGTGGCTGAAGGCTGACCGTGCGCACTCAATAGCGAGTGTTGGCTGCTATCCCACCTTCCAGATTGCCCGCTTTCTGCTGCTGACTCAGTTTGCTTCCCCCGGGCGACCGGATGGACGCTATGACTCCTTTCGCTTCAACCAGAAATCAAAGGACCGTCCAGGAATAAATATGTCGAGACCGATCGAGGGGACATCGAGCAGGTTCGTCACGACATGCGGTTCATTCCCAGGGATATAGGCAGCATCACCCTCTCCAAGCACCTGCTCTCCGCTCCCATCAGTAACGATTGCGAGTTTGCCCTTGAGAACGACCAGCACCTGCGCGTTCGGATGATCGTGCAGCGGCGAAGCATGATGTGGCGGCTTGATGAAGTGCTCGATGGAAATGTCTTCTTCATTGCAGAGACTTACACGTTTCCAGTCCTTTTCAGGCTCGTAACTCTCTGCGCTGCTGAAACGGACAACCTTCATGGATCACCCTCCTGTCGTCTTTAGCCCGAATGTTTCGTGATTCGGCTGCTCCGACCCTGTATATGACCGTCCTTCCGGGCGTCCTCGGGACTCAAACCCTGCGACGTACTGTTCAAGTACGCCTCGGATTCGAGTCCCTGCGGTTGCCCAGTGGCACGCTCATCTTCACGGTCTCGCGACACAGAATCACGAAACATTCGGGCTTGTGCTTGAGTCGTTTCATCATGACAGCCAACCTTAGATTATACGGCGTATTATCCGCATTTGTAATGCGGAAACTCTCCATAATCCAATCGAAAATTGCGAAACAAGACAGCTACTTATTTGATAACACACACACTATTGAAAACGAAAGATACTGAAACCGAGATCCGCCCTTATCACACCCAATGATACCCTCAGAAGTTTCTGCAAAGTATACTTCAATCTTGTTTCTTGGTATAGTACCAAACATTGTTATGTCACCGAACCTAATTCTTTTTTCAGTTTTCACAGCATAATCTCAGACACCTATTTCCGACTCTCGTAAATGAGGTCGGTTTTAACGCGACCAAATGGAGTTTTGATGAGAGCAGAAACCGCTAAGCTACCTCTACAGGGTATCAAGGTACTCGATCTTTCCCGTGTCCTAGCTGGCCCATATTGTACCATGATGCTCGGAGACCTTGGTGCCGAAGTCATCAAAGTGGAACGCCCCCATGGAGGTGACGACACAAGGCACTGGGGACCGCCTTTTGTTGCAGGGGAGAGCGCGTATTATTTGTGCGTAAACCGCAACAAGAAAAGTTTAACCGCAAACATAAAAACCCCTGAGGGTGTGGAGATCGTAAAATCTCTGTCAAAGCAGAGCGATATCTTGATAGAAAATTTTAAGGTCGGCACCCTGGACAATACAGGGCTGGAATACAGAGAACTCAGCCAAGAGAACCCTGGTCTGGTTTACTGTTCCATTACGGGATTTGGTCAAAATGGACCGTACAAAGACAACCCGGGCTATGATTTCATGATCCAGGGAATGGGCGGGGTGATGAGCTTTACCGGTGAGCCAGACGGCCCACCGATGAAGGTTGGAGTGGCGATAGTGGACATCACCGCCGGGCTGTTTGCCTCTAGTGCTATTCTGGCTGCTCTGCGCCACCGAGAAAAGTCCGGGGAAGGGCAATACATTGACATTTCTCTTCTCGATTCTGTGATGGCCTGGCTGGCCAATGTCGGAAGCAACTACCTGGTATCGGGGGAAAATCCCGTGAGGTATGGTAATGCTCATCCAAATATTGTGCCATATGAACTCTTCAAAACAAAGACATCCTACGTTGCACTGGCCGTTGGTAACGATCAGCAGTGGCGAGCCTTCTGTAAGTTGGCAGGTCTAGAAGGACTGGCCCAGGATCCAAAGTTTGCCACAAATGCGGCGAGGGTTGAAAATCGCACAGAACTGGTCCCAATTGTGGCGGCGAGGATGCTCAGCAAAAAAGCAGAGGAGTGGCTGCATCTGCTTGAAGAGGCAGGAATTCCCTGTGGTCCCATCAACACCCTGGACAGAGTCTTTTCCGACCCCCAGGTCAAAGCGCGAGCCATGATCGAAGAAGTACCGCACCCGACCGCTGGTACCGTCAAGTTAGTTGCTACGCCGATGAAGCTTTCCAAGACCCCCTGCAAGACCATGCTTCACCCACCACTGCTCGGTGAGCACACCGACGAAATCCTTCATGACCAGTTAGGATTCAGTCCCGAACAGATTCAGCAGTTAAGGGAAAAGGGTGCAGTGTAAATTAAATCATCTCAAACCTGGAGTGAACAGTGTCCAAATTTCAAGGTCTGGATTTTCTGCGTATTGATGATCTTCTCAGCGACGAAGAGAAGATTACTCGGGATACGGTGAGAAGGTTCGTGGATGATAAGTTCATGCCCCTCATAGATGATCACTTTGAAAAGGCCACCTTTCCCATGGAGATAATCCCCAAGGTGGGGGAACTTGGCCTTTTCGGGATGAAACTCCATGGCTATGGGTGTGCCGGCACCAACAACGTCCAGTACGGCCTCGCCTGTCAGGAACTGGAACGAGGAGACAGTGGTCTCAGAAGTCTCATGTCGGTACAGTCCTCCCTCGTTATGTATCCCATTCATTCCTTTGGCTCCGAGGAGCAGAAAGAATACTGGCTTCCCAGAATGGCCGCAGGCGAAAAGATAGGTTGTTTCGGGCTCACCGAACCGGATCATGGTTCAGACCCTGCCGGCATGAAAACCCGGGCAAAGAAAGATGGGAACGGCTGGGTCATCAATGGCTCAAAGCTCTGGATCACCAACGGCGATATCGCGGATGTGGCTGTGGTGTGGGCCAGAACTGACGAAGGGATCAAAGGGTTCCTGGTGGAAAAAGGAGCGAAAGGGTTCCTAACCTTTCCGATCGAGAAAAAAATGTCCTTGAGGGCTTCGGTTACCTCGGGGCTCACTTTTGAAGATGTACGAATCCCCGAGTCCAATAGGCTACCTGAAGCAAACGGGCTCAAGTGCGCCTTGATGTGCTTGAACGAAGCTCGCTACGGCATTTCCTGGGGCGCCATTGGAGCGGTCATGGATTGCTACGACAGGGCCTTACGTTATTCCAAAGAGCGGATTCAGTTTGGAAAGCCCATCGCATCCTTCCAGTTAACTCAAAGAAAAATGGTGAAGATGTTGACCGAGATTTCTAAAATGCAGTTGCTTGCTTTGCACGTGGGACGCTTGAAAGATGCCGGCAAGTGGCGGCATCAACATATTTCCATGGCCAAAATGAACAATGTCAATGAAGCGCTGAAAATCGCCCGGGTGGCCAGAAACATGCTGGGTGCCTACGGTATTAGTATCGAGTATGGGGTTATTCGCCACATGTGTAACCTGGAGAGCCTTTACACCTACGAGGGAACCCATGATATTCACACTCTCATTTTGGGAGAAGATATAATGAAGATTTCAGCCTTTTTCTAGGTTGTTTTTGTTGGTGGGTATACCACCATGCCCAATATCCCATTGTATCACCTCCGTGGCAATCTCCCTTCTATGATTAACCATGTAGACTTGTTAAAAAAGGCCAGGTGTTAGCTGCTGTGTCTTCTATGCCAATTGAGAATATTCCTACAGGTAATCTATGAAAGTTAGGCTAATGGCGGGTCAGGTTGAGTATCTACCCATGGGTCAGGAACAAAGCGAAGTCTAGATATTGTAATGACAAAAAGGGGAACCTACGATCAAGATACTGTGTAAGCCTTAATGATCAGAGAGTGCATATCTCTTGCCAAGATGTGAAGTCTTATTAAACTTTAGATATGATATGCGTATGGCAAGTTTTTGGAGACTTCCAGGACTTCACATCTATAGCAGATACATTTATATTTGAGTTTGGTGAGATTGCCACTATATGCGGTAGCATGATCTCAAACGAAAAAGTGTAGTAT
>JBEQLC010000121.1:0-5921 GCA_040326175.1 Desulfobacteria bacterium
CCTCAAGACGCCCGGGCCAGCGGGTTTTGGCAAGGCCAGCGTAGATCGCTTCATCCGTCAGGTGAAGCCCCTTTTCCGACAGCAGTTCCAGTGCCCCCAGGGCCAATGCCGCATTGGTGATCTGATGATCCCCGATCAGCCCAATCTTTACCCGGGGCCACCGACGATTCATCCCCATATAGGTGAAGCCCCCTTCCTTGTCTTTACGAATCCGGATCTCCTTTCCCAGCCTGCGCAGGGGCACCCCCTTTTCTGAAGCTACTTGCTCGATCACCCGCAGAGGGTTTTTCTGCCGAACTTCAGTAACAACACCGGCGCCCCGTTTGATAATTCCTGCCTTTTCGCGAGCAATTTCGGCCAGGGTGTTCCCTAGATATTCCTGGTGTTCCATGCTGATATT
This sequence comes from Desulfobacteria bacterium, assembly GCA_040326175.1. Lineage (GTDB taxonomy): Bacteria > Desulfobacterota > Desulfobacteria > Desulfobacterales. Next base: position 401 of record JBEQLC010000121.1, read on the forward strand.
GGAAATGATGCTCACCTCAGGTTGTACCACATTAGTTGCATCATACCGTCCGCCCATACCCGTCTCAAGAACAGCCCAATCCACTCCTTCCGAAGCAAAGTAATGAAGAGCCATGGCAGTGGCACACTCGAAGAAAGTCGGCGGTTCCCCCTGGGTGTATATTCGCTGAACCGTTTCTGCCACCCGTGCGACATCTTCATCCGATATAGGATGCCCGTTGATCTGTATTCGTTCGTTGAAACGGACAAGATGTGGAGAGGTGTAAAGACCTACCTTATATCCTCCATGGGTAAGAACTGAGGACAGGAAGGCAGCAATCGATCCCTTGCCGTTGGTTCCTGCAACGTGGATCGAGGGGAAATGATCCTGAGGATTCCCAAGGCCCTTCATCAGGCGGGTAATCGTATCCAGCCCAAGCTGTATCCCAAAGCGCCTGAGGCGGTACAGGGCCTCCAGATGGTCGTCAATGGAAGAAATCATAAAGCTACCTGGTAATAAGTTTTTTTGGAGAACGCTCAGGTAATGACGCTTTCGTAAAAGCCTCAGATACAAGGCACGCAAATCTTGAGGAATGAGGCGTACTTGGAGCTACGCCGGAATGACGAAAGATGAAGCGCAACGACGTAGATGGGCTTTTACGGAAGCGTCAGTGTTTGAAGCTCCTCTGGCCGGTATATACCATGGTGACGTCGGCCTCGTTGCAGGCCTCAATAGAATGGTAATCGTTGAGCGAGCCGCCAGGCTGAATAACCGCGGAGATCCCTTCCCGTATGCCAACGTCAACGCCGTCCCGAAATGGGAAGAAGGCATCGCTTACCATGGAAGCCCCGATCAACCCGCCCTTGTCCCGGGATACTCGCCCGTCTATCTCCTTCTTCTTCTCCTCGTCGGCAAGCTCATTGTAAGCGACGTTCAGCTCCTCATAGCAGTAGCGATCCGCCAGCTTGCGGTAAGCCTTATCCCTGGCAATTTCCGCCACGCCTACACGGTCCTGTTCACCGGTTCCAATTCCCACGGTCACCTCGTTTTTGACATATATTACCGAGTTGGATGTGATCCCGGATTCCACCATCCAACCGAACAGCATGTCGGCGTATTCCTGCTCTGTCGGTTCTCGCTTGATGCGGTATGTCTTGTCACCATACTCGCATTCGGCCAGCTTAAGATCGTCTTTGGACCGAGCCTGGGGCACAAAAGACCATTGGGCTATGATGCCGCCATCAATTAGACTCTTAAAGTCCACACAACGCTCTCCCACAAACGTTTGCAACCGATCGATATTGGCAATTCGTATCACCCTAAGATTCTTCTTCTTGGCAAAGATGTCCATGACCCCTTCCTCCAAATCCGGGGCCACAACCACTTCTGCATATTGTTGGCTGATCGCTTCAGCCGTGGCCTTGTCAACCGCACGGTTAAGGGCGATACACCCACCAAAAGCAGCCACACGGTCGGCCATGTTCGCTTTCACGTATGCTTCCTCAAGGGAGGCGGCCCGAGCAACCCCACACGGATTGTTGTGCTTGACAATGACAACGCTCGGCTTATCAACAAGATATCTTAATATGTTCAAGGAATTGTCGGCATCGGTCAGGTTTGTTTTCCCCGGATGTTTTCCGGATTGCAGCAGTTCAATATCGGAGGCCAGGTATCGGCCCGGCTGAATTGTCTGGGATTCCCCCAGCACCAGATTGCCATTGATCAACCGATACAGTGCAGCCTCCTGGCCTGGGTTCTCCCCATATCTAAGACCCTTCTTAACATCGTCAATGATCCAGCCTACTTTCTCGTAGAAGAGCGTTTGCCGTTCATCTCCCTCCACAAAGCTGATTTCCATGTTTGAGGAAAAGTGGTCCTCCATAACCGTTCTGTACATTTTCTTTAGATCTTCCGACATTTTCTTAGCCCTCCATGATTTCGTAACACCCGCTTGCGTCGTCATAGGATTCACTTGCCAAAAAATCTGCAATATGGCGGTCATACACGGCCGTATGTTCAAACGCCTTTTGGGCCAGCCCATAGCGGAGTTCAAGGGAAGTCTTCCCGCTGTTTGCCTTCATCTCAGAGATGATCCTTGTGTAGTCAGCAGGGTCGACAACCGGTGCTACCCTAATGAAATTCTTTGCCGAAGCCCTTATCATGCAAGGACCTCCGATGTCGATATTCCCTCTGGCCTGTTCTACAGTCACGCCTTCTTTGGATATGGTCTCCTTAAAGGGATAGAGGTTTACAACAACCATATCTATGGGGATAGCCCCGGTCCTCTGAAGGTCATCCTGATGGGCATCATTGTACGTCTCTGTGAGTAAACCGAGATATATCTTGAAATCCAAAGTCTTGACCAGGCCGCCCTGCGTTTCCGGCTGTCCGGTGAAATCGGAGACCGGCGTTAAACATGTGGAAGCCTTATCACCAAGAATCTCGTTGATCCTGCCATAGGTCCCGCCTGTCGAAAACAGCCTTATCTCAGGGTTAATGTCCAGGAGTGACGGTATAAAGCTTTCCAGGCCACCCTTGTTCGACACACTGACAAGGACGTGCCTGACCTTGACGAACCGGTCAATCTTTTCAACGACATTGATTGCCATGACTCCTCCTTATCTCCCCGGGCCGCAACCTGATCAGTTTTGATGGAAGCCCCCTGCAGTTTCGATTTCCAAGTCTGGGCTCCTGCTGGAAGCACGGGGTTTGCCTCCAAATGTCCATCTTTCCCACAAAACCGATTTCGTCGTCAAGGCGTTTTTGCGTCACAAAACGCGGGAGGCAATTCCTTTCGACCCCGTTGACAATCAGATACCATGTATTATGTTTTAAAATTGTATTCTCTATGCTTTATGCCCATGTTTGAACTTAGTGACCTGCCGAAACATGTTGACCCAATTCCAGCCCTGACAAATGAAACCTTTAAGGAAAAAGGGAAAGCGTAACCAGAACGATGAGGACTAAGAGGGACTACTATGATGTCCTCGGCGTTGGTCCCAATGCCGATGAAAACGAAATCAAGGCCAATTATCGAAAACTGGCTTTGAAATACCACCCGGACCGGAACCCCGATGATAAGGAGGCCGAGGAAAAATTCAAGGAAGCTGCTGAGGCCTATGAGGTAGTCCGGGACCCCGAAAAGAGAAACATCTACGACAACTATGGACACGAGGGTCTTCAAGGGACTGGCTTTTCGGGATTTAGGGGATTCGAAGACATATTTTCAAGCTTCGGTGATATCTTTGACGACTTCTTTGGCTTCGGAACCGGTAGACGCTCCAGCACGGCAGCGCGCCGGGGAGCGGATCTCAGATATGACCTGACAATCAGCTTCATGGATGCTGCCTTTGGCGTAGATACCGAAATTCAAATTGAGAAGCTGGAAAACTGTTCCACCTGCGAGGCCACAGGGTGTGAACCCGGAACCCATCCGGAAGACTGCCGTCAGTGCGGTGGGACGGGGCAGATTAGCCGGACCCAGGGTTTTTTTAGCATCAGGACTACTTGTCAACACTGTCGTGGGGAGGGACGAACCATACCATCACCCTGCCAAGAATGCAGTGGCACGGGGCAAGTTGTGCAGGCGAAGGAGGTCTCAGTCAAGATCCCTGCTGGCGTCGATACTGGCTCAAGACTCCGACTCACTGGGGAAGGAGAGAGCGGCACCCGGGGTGGACCACCTGGAGACCTATACGTATTCATCAACGTGAAGCCGCACGACTTTTTCAAGCGCAATAACGATAACATAATCTGCCAGATTCCCATCTCCTTTGTCCAAGCAGCGTTGGGTGCTGATATCGATGTCCCGACCCTCAACGGAGAAAAGACACTGCATATCCCAAAAGGAACACAGCCGGGTGAAGTATTTCGGTTCAAACGCGAAGGGATCGCGTCTCTGAGGGGCCACGGAAAGGGGGATCAGATCATGCAGGTGCTGGTAAAGACGCCCACGGGTCTTACTAAGAAACAGGTATCCCTCCTTAAAGAGTTCGCCAAGTTAGAGTCCGCCAAACTGTCCAGCAAGATAAAGAACATGTTCAAACATTAAAGCGGAAGGTGACAACATCTCCGTCTTGAACAATGTAGGTCTTTCCCTCCAAGCGAACCTGGCCCTCCTTCTTAGCCTGCTGGTATGTCCCTGCAGCCATAAGCACGTCATAGGCAAGAACTTCGGCACGGATGAACCCCTTTTCCATGTCGGAATGAATAACCCCGGCCGCATCCAAGGCCGCGGTCCCTTTGGGAACCATCCAGGCGCGTACCTCCTTGCGAACCACGGTGAAAAAGGTGATCAGGCCCAGCACGCCGCAGGAATGCCGAATCACCCTCTCCATGGCCGAGCCCTTGATATGATATGCAGTCAGAAACTCCGCGGCCTCTTCAGGAGACAACTCTCCAAGCTCCATTTCCAATTTTCCTCGGACCACGAGCGGCTCGTAAAGTCCAGATGGCTCGTCCCATGATGGAGAGGTTTCATCTTCATCGTCGTTGTTGAACAGAACAAGGACCGGCTTGGCTGAAAGAAGTGTATACCCTTTCAACAGGTGAGCGCCGGCAAGTTCAGCGTTATCCCGTAGCGGCGTCTGGTCTTCAAGCATCCGCAGACTCTCTTCCAGTAGCCGACCCTCCTCAGCACTTATTTCTTTGCCCCGCTTCTTATCAAGATCGAGACGTTCGATTCGCGTTTCAACCACAATAAGATCGGCAAAGATCATGTCAGTTTCAAGTTTCAGAAAATCTTCCTGCGGGTGTGGAGCCTCCCCTCCTGGCTGGTGAAAATTTCGCACCACATGGATCATGGCATCGCAGGTACGGACATCATTCCAAAAGCCCTCATCCCCCTGCCCATCCGGTTTGTAGGTCTCACCATGCGGGAGCATGTATTCGAGCTGGGCATAGACAGTCTTGTCCGGTTTGAAAAGTCTTTTCAAGGCATCGACCCTCTGGTCCGGCACCCGGACCGTAATAATACTATGCCCCTTGTGGGATCGTTGTTCAGGCTTGCTCTGTGTCAAAGCCTGTAAGATGGTCGACTTACCCGATCCTGGAAGACCTATGATTCCAAGTCTCATATCTGGCGGTTACACTCCTCGTGGATCCACATTAAGCCATCATAACATGGCGTTGGCTGCATTTCTACCGCCGTTCGCCCGCCCGCTCCTGGTATCGAACAGCACCGGAAGCCTGGACGCGAACAAGGCAAGAAGTATCATCCCCCGTAAAGTTCACCCACCACCTTCTGGAACCAGGGGGGTTTCTGTACTACCACATAGATCAGAATCATACCCAGAATCGGGAAGGGGATCACAGCATCCACAACAGCGAACCCGATCAAACCTAAGAGACATTTTGTCTTGAGCGCCATGAGCACCTCCTGCAACCAGCTTCGTTGCATTATGAGACGAGAGCAAGACATTTGCAACCCCCTTCGTTCACCCGCAACTCCCAGGTTCCCCAATACACGGCAGGCCAAAACACTATATCCCCCTGGCCTGTCAGCCGCTCTCTATTCATGACACGTATCGGGAGGATTGACACA
>JBEQLC010000122.1:0-5871 GCA_040326175.1 Desulfobacteria bacterium
TGAGCGCTCGCGATGGCGGGCAAGGGTTTTCGTTGAGGCGTACAGATCGTACTCCGCAGACGGCCTCTTCACAAGCCGCAGGCGCAAACCCGCGGAGAACGCCGCTCATCGGAAAAAGGGCCATTTATGGATGGAAACTAGTTCACACCTTTCTGTCGGTCTCTAGCCTTCATGGCATGGCGTATACGCATGCCATTTTTGACTGAACTCAAGAAGAGACGTTTCTTAGACAGGCCATTCATCACCGTTGAAAGACAGGCGAAGGTCACAACCGGCAATGCAATCGAACGAAACCAAAGAGGGTAAAGTCCTATTAGAACTTGAGGACATCAACATGTATTTTGGCCGGGTAGGTGCGTTGGCTGGTATCAGTCTCCGGGTCAGAAAAGGGGAGATCCATTCCGTCATCGGCCCCAACGGAGCCGGCAAGACGGTCATGATGAATTGCATAAACGGGCTCTACCATCCGCAAAAGGGAAACATCTACTTCAAAGGAGAAAAAATCAACAAGCTCAAGCCTCATCAGCGTGCCAAACTGGGAATCGCCAGGACCTTTCAAAAAGTGGAGGTGTTTGGCGGCATGACTGTACTGGGCAACATCCGCCTTGGTCGTCATATCCATCTCAAATCAGGCATTGCCAGCGGGTCGTTGTATGTAGGCAAAACCGCGCGTGAGGAGGTAGAACATAGGGCCTTTATTGAGGAAGAGATTATTGATCTCTTGGAGATTGAACATATCAGGAACAAACCGGTCGGCATGCTTCCGTACGGGCTTCAGAAGCGGGTCGAACTGGGTCGGGCCCTGGCCTTGGAACCGGAGCTTATGATCCTTGATGAGCCCTTGGCCGGCCTGAACCTGGAAGAAGTGGAGGACATGGCCCGCTTCATCCTGGACATCAACGAAGAAGAGCGCTGGAAGGTTACCTGTATCCTGGTGGAACACGACATGGGTGTTGTCATGGATCTTTCTGATCAGGTCTTTGTGCTCAACTTTGGGAACAAGATCATGGATGGCACGCCAGAGGAAGTCCAAAGCCACCCCGAGGTGATCAAGGCTTACCTTGGCGAAGAGGATCTCTATGCCACAAGACGATAAAATAGGGCGCTCGGGCACGGAGATTACGAGAGACCTGACGATTCCCAAGCTCTTCCGCGAAAGTGCAGCCAAGTATGGCAAAGAAAAGGTGGCCATGCGGGAGAAGGAGTTTGGCATCTGGCGACCCATCACCTGGCATGACTACCTGGAGAATGTCAAATACCTTGCTTTGGGTCTCATCAGCCTTGGCCTGAAGGATGGAGACAAGGTCGCTATGATCGGTGACAACCGTCCCGAAGGGTTATGGGCTGAGATGGCGGCCCTGTGTGCCCGTGGGGTTGCAGTATGGCTCTTCCAGGAGTCCCTTGTGGAAGAGGTCAAGTATATTGTTGACCATTCCGACACGAAATTCCTGTTCGGTGAGGGTCAGGAAGAAGTGGACAAGGCCATCTCCATATTCGATGAATGTCCGAAGTTGGAAAAGGTCATATGGGATGACCCCAAAGGGATGCGAAACTACGACCAAGATTACCTTATAAGCTTCAAAGAGGTTCAGGCTCTGGGCAGGGAACTGGACAAGAAGAAACCGGGTTTTTTTGAAGATACGATCAACAAAGGCCATGGCGACGAAGTGGCTCTGCTCTTCTATACCTCGGGCACCACAGCACTTCCCAAAGGGGCCCTCCTTTCTCACTATAACCTGCTGAGAATGGGCAAGAACCTCATGTCGGTCGATCCATGCTTTGATACCGACGATTTCGTGTCATATCTTCCCTTTGCCTGGATCGGCGAGCAGATGATGTCGATTTCGTGCGGGCTCCAGATAGGATTCACCATCAATTTCCCGGAGGCGCCGGAAACAGCACAGGAAAACATCCGTGAGATAGGCCCCCATGTGATGTTTGCTCCCCCGCGTCTGTATGAACAAATGACCCGCACGGTTCAGGTAAAGTACCTGGATGCCTCGTGGATTAAGAGGAAGGTCTTTGAGCTGGCAACCAAGATCGGCTACCACGTTGCCGATCTTAGATTTCAGAAAAAGTCAGTCCCATGGTACTGGAGATGCCTCCACTGGCTAGCTTACATCAGTATGCAAAAAAAGCTCACGGACCACCTTGGGCTGAGCCGTGTCCGGTATGCTTACTCCGGGGGTGCTGCCATGGGCCCGGATCACTTCCGTTTTTTCCACGCCCTGGGAATAAACCTGAAACAGATTTACGGGCAGACCGAAATAGCCGGTATTTGTGTGATCCATCGAGACGGAGACATCAAGTTTGACACAGTCGGCCTTCCTATTTCGGAAACTGAGGTGAAGATTACGGAGGAAGGGGAGATTATCTCCAAGAGTCCGTCTGTCTTCCTGGGCTACTACAAGAATCCTGAGGCCACAAAGGAGACCCTGCGGGATGGTTGGCTCTATTCCGGCGACAGGGGGTTTATTGATGAAGACGATCACCTGGTGGTCTTTGACCGTTCCAAGGATGTCATGACACTCAGGGATGGCCGGCCCTTTTCACCCCAGTATCTGGAAACTCGCTTGAAATTCAGCCCGTATTTGAGAGATGCGTGGGTCGTCGGCGACAAGCGAGATTTCGTGATAGCGGTTACTTGCATTGACTATCCCGTGGTTGGAAAATGGGCCGATGAAAAGAAGCTCAACTACACAAGCTATCCAGAGCTTTCACAGAAGCCTGAGGTGTATGATCTGGTCGAAAAACAGATCAGACAGGCCAACAAAGATCTGCCTGAGGTGGCCAGAGTCAGAAGGTTCGTCAATCTATACAAGGAATTTGACCCGGATGATGATGAGCTTACAAGGACACGAAAATTGCGCCGTGCCTTTGTGGAAGAAAGGTATGACGATATCGTTGAAGCCCTATATTCCGACACGGAAGTTGTGCATATTGATACCACCATTACCTATGAGGATGGGAGAAAGTCCCATATCAAGACCGATCTTCATATCCAGAGAGTTGCTGGCGACTGATCTCAAGGAGTAAGGCCTATGGACGTCTTTTTGATGACTCTGACGACAGGTATTATGGTTGGCGGTATCTATGCCTTAATTGCGCTCGGATGGGTCTTAATCTATAAGTGCTCTGGCGTGCTGAATCTGGCAATGGGAGAGCTGACCCTGATCGGTGCGTACGTTTCTCTGAGCTTCTATTCTATGGGCATCCCTTTCGTCCTGTCGCTCCTTTTCTCTTTGATCATCGGCTTTGTTCTCGGGGTCCTGACTGAAAGGATCTTTCTGGACAGACTCATAGGGGAACCGGTCTTGTCGGTCATTATGGTGACCGTGGGACTCTCTTTCTTCTTTAAGGGGATCGTTGAACTGATATGGGGAACCGATACCCGGGTCTTCACGCCCCCCGTTTTTCCATTGGAACCGATCCGGATTGGGCCTCTAATCATCGGTCAGGTGTACCTGTGGAGCTTTGTTGCGGCCATTGTTCTTCTTGTTATCTTCGTAGGATTTTTTAAATACACCCGTTGGGGCCTTGCCATGCAGGCCACGGCCGATGATGAAATGGCTGCGCTGTCTCTAGGGGTGAGCGCCCGTTTTGTTTACGCCGCGGCCTGGGCTATCGCCTTCATGGCTGCCGGCGTTGGAGGCACCCTTTTAGGGAACATCAATGGCCTGAATATCTCCGTGGGCTACCTCGGACTACTGGTCCTGCCCGCTGTAGTACTCGGAGGCCTTAATTCAGTGCCCGGGGCCATCGTAGGCGGCATCATTATCGGTGTGTTGCAGAACCTGGCCGGGACTTATCTGGATAAGTACTTTCCGGGCGGCGTAAAGGAGGTTGCCCCGTTTGTCTTCATGGTTATCTTCCTGCTCTTTAAGCCTCACGGACTCTGGGGCTGGGAAAGGATTGAAAGAGTATGAGAAGTTTGAAGTGCCTAAAATGCCTAAAGCCCGCCCTGGAGCTACGTGCTCAGCTCAGCCTGCTCAGCATATAGGATACTATGTGCCCGGATGACGCTATCATGGCCATAAACCAGGTCTGGGCCAGGGTAAGCTCAAGTTATCATGACAAGAATTCATACTTCAGGCACTTTAGCTCTCTTTAGCCAGTTTCAGACACTCGATTGACGGAGCGTTCTTATGTCGACAACATTCTTGCCCTGTAGCGTCTATCACGAAAACTACACTCAGGATCATGCCTGGTGGCAGACAAAGTTCATCAGGGGAAAGATGATTCTGCTCTTGTTGCTCCTATTCGTGGTTATCCCGAAGTTTGCGGACTCTTATGTGCTCAGCGTCTGCAATCTGATCGGGTACACGATCCTGGGAGCGTTGGGAGTACAGCTTCTGATCGGTTATTGCGGCCAGCTCACTCTCGGCCACGCGGCGTTTCTTGCGGTAGGCGCTTACACGAGCACATTGCTCGTCTTGGAGTTTCCGTGGCCCAAGTTCTTGATGGACTGGGGTCTTGCATACCCGATCAGTATCATCGCCGCCGCTGTGGTCGCCGGGCTCTGGAGTGTCCTCTTTGGGCTCCCTTCGGCTAGGGTTAAAGGATTCTACCTGATCTTGACAACTATGGCGGCACAGTTCGTTACTGTCGATTTTGTCATTGCCCAGTATGTGAGCAAGATCGGAGGCCGCGGCCAGGCCTTTGCGTTGCCCCCCGGAACCATCAAGATCGGGCCGTGGGTGATTGACACCAACCTGAAGGTCTATTTCATGATGGTTGTTTTAGTGATCCTGTGTGTAATCGGACTGGCCAACTTGCTCCGCTCCCGCGCGGGAAGGGCCTGGGTGGCTATCAGGGATAATGACATTTCAGCTGAAGTCATGGGGATCAATGTCGTTAAACATAAGCTCCTCGCCTTCTTTGTAGCCGGGTTCATAGGTGGAATCGCCGGGGCCTTCTGGATCAGCAACATAGCGGCCATCAGCTACGAGCACTTCCCCTGGTTCTGGTCCCTTTGGCTGGTTGGCGTGATTCTCATCGGCGGGGTGGGATCCATACACGGGACTATCTTTGGCGCAATATTCATGGTAGTGGTTATGGAGGGTTTACAACTCGCCGTGATGCCCCTTGCCGATACCTATCCCAAGCTGTTGATGGATTTTCTCTTTATCAAGGAGGCCGCCTTTGGCTTGGCAATCTGTGCCTTTTTGATATTTGAACCGAATGGCTTGGCTTATCGCTGGTGGCAGATCAAAAACTATTTCAATCTGTGGCCGTTTTCTTACTAGTAGCGTCACACCTGCGTTTTGTGATGCGTCGGGTTTTAGTCTTTTCCGGTTCTTAATAAAGGAACAACCAAGAGCTATCATTAACGATATCTTGAGAAAGGGGGGATCATTAATCGGTTTAGGTAACAGTTAACGCTTGGAAAGCCTTTCTACTAATAATCAGGGAGGAAATTATGAACACGAGAAATATGTGGTTCAAGCTCTTTGTACCGTTGTTTGCCGTGGGCATCCTTGTAAGCCTTACCGCCGGCGCGGGGGCTGCAACGATCAATGTTGGCGCCCTGAATGATATGACAGGGGCCACCTCTGACGTTGGCAAGGATTATGCCCTCGGCATTGCCGAGGCAATCCACTACGTGAATGATATGGGAGGCGTCAACGGCAAGAAGATCAAGCTTTATCAATTTGATTATGGCTACCGTGTGCCTGAAGCCCTCACCAAGTACAACCTGTTCAAGAGACTTAAGTGCGTGGCAGTCCTTGGATGGGGGACCGGGGACACCGAAGCCCTGTCACCCACGGTGACCAAGGATAAAATGCCTTATGTGTCAGCTTCTTACTCGGGCCACCTGACTGATCCCAAAAAGACACCCTATAACCTCTTTTTTGCCACGGACTATTCCAC
>JBEQLC010000123.1:0-5849 GCA_040326175.1 Desulfobacteria bacterium
CCTTTGGCAAAGCGTTTCTTTGTATTTAGGAGCTGATATTGTCAAAGAAACGCTTAGGAAAATGGCTGATTTGTGTGTAGACGGAAGTATCATCGCTCAAGACTTTTATTCCAAAGCATTCATATTAGGTGAAACTTCAAAAATAGTTAAAAGATCCTCGAGTATGATAGAAAAAATGGGAGAGCCTTGGAAATTTGGAATAGATATGTCAAATGATCCTAAAGCGGCAGTTGAATCATTCTTAAAAGAATGTGGATTAAAAATGACAGAATATATTCAATTCGGTGAGAAGCTCGATATCGAACCGTTTTACTGTATTGTTGAGGCTGAAAAACTGTAAGTCCCACGGTAGATAACAAAAAAGGCATCCATGATTTTTTCATTAGATTTGCTATGATTGAATCGATAAATTGCGCCTAACCCAAGTTGCACCTGACCTGCTTCGCAGGAGTGTACGCGGCGCGAAATTGCAGTCTGAAATCATGGTATACAATTGTGGAACAGTCACACCGCAGGCAGGTGAATAAACCGTTAGGCTAGCGCTCCATTTTCCAAGCATATCAACAGGGACCATTTCGGGGCGAAACAAAAATTGTCTGATATTTTGTCGAGCATTCCAAGAATAGCCGAGAAACGGATCGCCATGCGCGTCACGCCTGAGGCCGCGCGGGCGATTAAGCAGGGTCATCCATGGCTGTTTGAAAGCGCAATTACCCAACAAAGTTTCGCAGGCCACCCTGGTGACCTTGCCGTAATTTTTGACAAAAAACGTCGCTTTTTGGCAATCGGCTTATTCGATCCCCATTCTCCCATCCGCGTGCGGATCTTGCAGGCGGGTAAACCAGTCTCCATCGGGCGAGAATGGTTCCAGGATAAAATCACCTCTGCCTGTAACCTGCGCACCCCGCTCCTCGCTCAACCTGCCCCTCAACAAACGACCGGCTGTCGGCTCATCCACGGGGAAAATGACGGGTTGCCCGGTCTCGTTCTCGATCGCTACGAAAACACCCTCGTCATAAAACTTTACACGACCGTCTGGCTCCCCCACCTCCGCGATATTTTACCCGCGCTTCCTGCCGCAGACCGGATCATCCTCCGCTTCAGTCGGCTGTTGGCAACTAAACCTCAAGATCTTTTCGGACTCGAAGAAGGGATGGTCCTTTCCGGCGCCCCCTTGGAGGGTCAAGTTATGTTCTGGGAAAACGGCCTCCGGTTCGAAACCGACCCTATCCGGGGGCAAAAAACAGGGTTCTTCTTCGACCAACGCGACAATCGGAGCAAGGTCGAGCGCCTGGCATCCGGAAAAGAGGTCCTGAACGTGTTTGCCTACACGGGTGGTTTTTCGGTCTATGCCGCCAGAGGAGGGGCGCGGCGCGTGGTAAGTGTCGATGCAAATGCCGCGGCGCTGGCCGCCGCCAAACGCAACTGGACCCATAATCGGCATGTTCCTCCCGTGGGGGATTCCGTACATACTACCCTCGCGGAAGATGCTTTCGAGGTCCTGGCTCGTCTGGCGGCACAGGGTCACCATTTTAATATGGTAATCCTCGATCCACCCGCATTTGCCCAGAAACATAAGCATGTCGATCGTGCGCTTGCCGCGTACCGGCGCTTAACCATTTTAGGGTTAAGCGTTCTCAAAAAAGAGGGGGTTCTGGTACAGGCTTCTTGCTCAAGCCGGGTAACTGCCGAAGAATTTTTCAAACAGATCCATCTTGCAGCCGCCCAGGCTGAGCGCCCGCTCGTGGAACTTGCCCGGACTGGCCATGCTTTAGACCATCCCATTTCGTATCCGGAAGGAGCCTATCTCAAATGCCTGTTTGCAAAAGCAGCATAGACCAAAAGAATAAAAAACAAAGTGGAAAATTGAATGTTTCTTTATCCGCCCCTTCTTCCAAAGGTAAGCCCACCTTTCGCAACCGCCTAACCGCGCGTGCAGCGGACCTGGCTACACGCCACGCAAATTCTAATACCTGTTTTGGTAAAATCAGTTTGCAGAAAAAACTCGGGCTTTTTGGATAGCCCGCCAGGCCGCTGACGCGGGTGTTATACGGCTTAGGATGTAACCAAAGAGAAGTGTCTAGGGTTAGCCTGAGAAAGGTTTCTGACATGGAATGTCAACTAGAGAATGCCAATGTTAATTATGAGGTGTTTGGAACAGGACGACCTATTGTCTTGTTGCACGCAGGTATGACAGACCATCGACAGATTACTGGATGTATGGAACCCTGCTTTACGAAACATGAGGGTTGGAAACGCATTTATCCTGATTTGCCAGGAATGGGAAAAACTTCAGGACACGAGTGGATCACTAACTCAGACGAAATGGTAGAAGTTATCTGTGAGTTCATTGATGCTGTTATTCCAAGTGAGGCATTTGTGCTGGGTGGTTATTCATATGGAGCTTATCTGGTACGTGGAGTTCTTCAGCGCAAGTTCGGTCAAGTGGATGGTCTATTACTGGTATGCCCAGTCACTATCGCAAACTCAGAGGAACGGACTAAACCCCCACAGGAAATCCTCGTTAAAGATCCTGAATTGATCTCAAAGCTATCACCAGACGAAAGGGAGTTTTTCGAGATATTTGGAACTGTTCAAAGTCACAGAATATGGGAGCGAACCAGGAATGAGGTTATTGGAGGGTTTGCACTTTTAGATGAGCCCTTTTTCTCGCGCTTACAGTCAGACGGATACACTTTCTCTGATGTTGATACATCGATTAGTCAGTTTCTGAAACCAACTTTGATAGTAGTAGGACGGCAAGATTGTATCGTGGGTTATTGGGATGCTTGGAAACTTAGCGAGCAGTATCCCCGTGCTACATATGTAGTCCTGGACAGGGCAGGACATAACCTCCCAATAGAGCAAGAGGAATTATTCAATTTACTTGTCAGTGAATGGCTTGACCGAGTTGAAGAAAGTTCTCTCTCGTAGGTAAAGGCCGTATAACAACTCGCTGAAGCGGACGCCGAATTCGGCGGCAAAAACAATTGTAGAAACGATCCGGCGCCGCTTAGCTCAAAAGCGTTATATTTATTCGAATTTTCAGGGCCAGGTGCAATGGAGATCTCAGAATTTCATCCCTTTAGATCCGAAAAAGCACAAGAAAAATATCTGGCTTTATACGATGAGAGAGCGAAAGATTGGCCTGTAGCTTCCGAAACCAGGTCGGTTGAAACATCATATGGGTCAACCTTTGTCAGGGTAAGCGGACCAGCGGATGGTCCATCCCTGGTTCTCCTCCATGGCGCTGGAGGAAATTCGCTCCAGTGGATACCAAATATAGAAGCCCTATCTCAGACCTACACAGTCTACGCCATAGACAATATTTATGATCACGGGCGCAGTATCTATACAAGCCCCATGGAAAGCCCAGAGGACTTTGTACTCTGGTTAGATGAAGTGTTTACGAAGCTCGAATTGGGGAACGATATTCGTCTGGTCGGTTTTTCGTATGGGGGTTGGCTGACAAGTCAATATGCACTTCACTTTCCAGAACGTTTGAAGAAGATTGTATTGCTTGCCCCAGCGGGCACAGTCTTACCGCTAAGCACTGAATGGATCGGGCGGGCGATACTTTGTTTCCTGCCGCATCGATATTTCACAAGAGGTTTCATGTTTTGGCTGTTGGAGGATTCTGCCAATCAGGATGAAGCGAGCCGTAATATGATTGAGGAATGGGTAGATGAAGCATATATGGCAACCCGGACTTTTAAACCGACCTCTTTGGTCAATCCACATGTTCTTAGTAATACTGAATTACTACACATCAGAACGCCAACACTTTTTTTAGTGGGAGAGAATGAAAAAATATACTCTGCTCAGCAAGCAGTTGAGCGTCTAAATATGGTAGCCCCTAATATCGAAACAGCAATTATTCCCAATGCCGGTCATGATTTGACCCTCATACAAGCGGATGAGGTGAACGATAGGATATTGGCTTTCTTAGAGAAACCATAAGGGCAGGATAAACAATGATCAAAAAAGAAGTAACGGACAACGGCTTAGTGGCAGATTTTTTCACCGACCCCTCGGTTAAGCCAAGTAAAGCAATGATCATGCTAGGGGGATCGGAAGGCGGAAAGTCCTGGAGCAGGATCAAGAGGCCCATTGAGCTATTGGTTCAGCGAGGCTATTCGGTGCTCTCGCTTGCATATTTCAAGTCTGAAGGTCTTCCAAGCTCACTGGAAGAAATCCCATTAGAGTATTTTGAAAAAGCATTCGATTGGTTGTCCAGTCAAGAGGGGATAGTGCCTCACGAGGTTGCGCTCTTAGGCGGCTCGAAAGGGTCTGAGGCTGCACTGTTGCTGGGCAGCAGATATCCCCAGGTAAAGGCTGTGATTGCTTTTTCATCCAGTAGTGTTGTGTGGCAAGGCATCCCCTCAAAGCGATTTGACATCGGAAAAGACGTCAAGTCTTCCTGGTCTGCTAATGGGGAAGGTTTGCCGTTTCTGCCCTACCCGTCTTCTATCAAGAAATTGGATTTAATATTATTACGACTCAGAAAAATGCATGAAGAGGCTCTCCTGAATACCGAAGGAGCAAAAGAAGCAACGATTCAAGTGGAGCGTATTCAAGGGGCAATATTGCTTATTTCGGGTGAGCGAGATCGTCTTTGGCCAGCCACCCTGATGGGTGAGCAAATTATGAGCCATTTGAAAGCTAAGGGATTCGACAATCCTTATGAGCATATTGTATTCAATAGCGGTCACAATGGGATCGTCATGAATAAGGACAGCTGGCGAAAGATTTTCGACTTCTTGAAAGAGCACTTTGCTTAGATCGTGTATTGAGGGCGGTACTTTCGCTGGAACATACCGCTCCCTGCAGGGATGCTTCGCCCCCCAAAGAACGGGGGACTTCGCCCCCAAAGAGCGGGGGATCTTCGTCAGCTCGAAACCTTTAGTGGGCTCTCCCGGAGAGATGAAATGAAATGGACCCCACGCAGGTTGAAGCTCGTGTTGAATATCTATCCTCCGTACTTGTTTGCCGGTGTCCGGGTGACCAGAATTGATCCTGGGTGGCGGGAGCTTCACGTCTCGATGAAACTCCACTGGTTCAATCAGAATGCCGTTGGGACTCATTTCGGGGGGAGCCTCTACTCCATGGTGGACCCACACCTCATGCTCCTGCTCATTCAGGCGCTTGGAAGCGATTACGTCGTATGGGACAAGTCGGCCGAAATCGAATTCCACAAGCCGGGCAAGGGTCGGGTGCACGCAGTCGTCCGCATCACAGATGAGGATCTAGAGGAGATTCGTCGTAAGACCGAGGGAGGAGATGTGTACCGACCATGTTTTGAGCTTGCGATTCTAGATGAGGGCGGCGACAACGTTGCGACGGTGATTAAAGTCCTCCACATCCGCCGACGACTACTCGCCCGCAGTGTATAGCCAACCTGTTCCGTCACACTGCGTCAATAGATAAAGATGAAGGTCACAAATGCAAAGGATGTCAATCAACGGTCTCACCCTATTTTTCGATGCGAAGGATCAAGATGCTGCCGACCTTATATCGCACGCTTGTAAGAAAAGCACGGGGCTCATCCAGGGGTGTTTGGGACTTGATACACCAAAAGACTGTCAAATCCATGTGATGACCTCATGGCCAGGCTTTATGTTCCGATCAGCCCCCTGGCCCTGGAAGGTTTTGCTGGCCGTGACCCTGCCTGTATGGGCTTTTCGTGCCAGGAATATTTGGCCGCTTGCAGGTGGTTGGGCGCAGAGATACGGCCAGAGACGGGCAGTTGGTGTGAAGCCTCCCCGTCTTTTGCAGATTGCCGACAAGCGTATAGGAGACCGGATCTTTGTCAGAGAGGAGGATATCGGCAGGAAGGTGCAAAGCATCAC
>JBEQLC010000124.1:0-5825 GCA_040326175.1 Desulfobacteria bacterium
CACACACGCCAGCAGAAAAAGAAAAAAACCTTTGACAATGTGCTCCCATTGGTGATATGGACGGTCAACTTTTTGTGTGAGTGTGTCGACTAATTCCTTTAGTTTTTTGTAAATCCTCCAGATTTGAAATTGGGAGTTTGGTATGGCAATTATTCCTGATTGGACACTGTTTTTACAGATGGCAAATTTCATTGTGCTCATTATTATCCTGAATGTAGTTTGCTATAAACCTATCCGTAAGATCTTAATAGAAAGAAAGAAGAAGGTCCAAGGTTACGAGGAAGGCATTCAGGCGCTTCACGACGACGCTGCGGAAAGTGAACAGACCTTTGAGGCAAAGGTTGGTGAGGCCAAGTCAAGAGGCTTTCAGGAGAAAGGGTCTCTGGTAGAAGCTGGCCAGGATGAGGAAAAGCGCCTTCTGGATGAAATAAACGAGAAGGCGCAGGCGGATTTGGAGGCTATCCGGGCTCAGATTGCCAAGGATGCCGATGATGCCAGGCTTAGCCTAAAGGGAGAGACAGAGGCTTTCTCTGCAGCGATTGCTCAAAAGATATTAGGGAGGGCTGTGTCATGAAAGCGTTCACGAGGATGAGAAAGGCGCGCTATGTGATCAGCCTTTTGGTCGTTATTACGGTTCTTTTTGCTTTTGGGTTGGCTTGGGCTTCTTCAGGCGGTGGAGAGGTCGAGATGGTCAAGCATTTTGGCATCGAAATGCCGTTTAAGAGCTGGGACCTCATCTTTCGTCTCATGAACTTCGGCTTGCTTGCCGGGGCGCTGGTCTTTCTTTTGAGGAAACCGCTGGCTAAAGCTCTTGAGGCCCGGCGTCAAGGGATCAAGGACCAGTTGGACGACCTGGAGAAACAGAAGCAGGACGCGGAAAGCCAGCTTGCCGAATACAAGGAAAAATTTGGGCGCATAGACGAGGAAGTGGAAAAGATCATAGCTGACTATGTGCAGCAGGGTGAGGCAGCAAAGGCAAAGATCCTTGAGGAGGCGAAAGCCGGGGCTGAAAAGCTGCGAGAACAGGCAAAGAAGAACATTGAGCATGAATTTAAGACTGCAAAGCAGCAGCTCAAGGCCGAGATGGGCGAGCAGGCCGTTGCTATGGCAGAAGAAATAATCAAGAAGCATATCAAGGACGAAGATCAAAATCGCATAATTGATGAATACTTGACAAAGGTGGTGGTGGCTCAGTGATAAGTCTTAGGATCGCCAGACGGTATGCCAAGGCCCTAATGGCCATTGGCAAAGAAGACGGTCAGGCAGAGACGTACAAAGAAGAGTTGGGCGGCTTTGTGAAGCTCCTGGAAGAACAGAAGGAGTTGGAACAAGCGATTTCCAATCCGCTGTATGATGCTGAGAGCCGGAAAAAGGTCTTGCAGGCGGTGGTAGAGCGTTCGGGGCCCTCCCGAGTCATGGCCTCCTTCCTGTTGTTGTTGTTTGACAAGGGCAGGATACAATATTTGGGGGACATATATGACTTTTATGAGAAGCTGACCGACGAACTCGCCAACATTGTCCGTGCCGATCTTGTGTCAGCTACGGATCTCGCCGAGGAGACGATCGAGAAGATTCGGGCTGCGTTGGCTCAAAAGACCGGGAAAGAGGTAAAAATGGATGTCAGTATTGACCCGGGCCTGATCGGTGGTGCAGTGACCAAGATCGGGGATTTGGTTTTGGATGGAAGCGTTAGAACCCAACTTAAGACTTTAAAAGAATCTTTGCAAAGGAGTGAGGTTATCTGATGGAAATTAGAGCCGAAGAAATCAGCGACATTATTAAGGGCCAGATTCAAGACTACGACAAGAAGGTAGACATCAGCGAAACAGGGACCATCTTGTCCGTGGGAGACGGTATTGCCAGGGTATATGGTGTGGAAAAGGCCATGTCCATGGAGCTTCTCGAGTTTCCACACGGGATCATGGGCCTTGTCCTCAATTTGGAAGAGGACAATGTGGGCGTGGCGATCATGGGTGAAGACATCGAGCTCCAGGAAGGCGATATCTGCAAGAGGACCGGCAAGATCGCCGAGGTCCCCGTAGGGGATGCGATCTTAGGACGTGTGGTGGACTCCTTGGGGGCTCCCTTGGATGGGAAAGGCCCTATCGAGACCACGGAGACGCGCCGTGTGGAGATGATCGCCCCCGGTGTTATTGCCCGCCAGTCGGTGAACGAACCGATGTACACAGGCCTGAAGGCTATCGACGCCATGACGCCCGTAGGACGCGGACAGCGGGAGCTGATCATTGGCGACCGTCAGATCGGAAAAACAGCCATTTGTGTGGACGCGATCATCAACCAAAAAGGCCAAGATGTGGCCTGCATTTATGTGGCGTGTGGCCAGAAGAAATCGACCGTTGCTCAGGTTGTGGAAGTTCTGGAAAAAGCCGGAGCCATGGAATACACTGTCGTGATAGCGGCCTGTGCCAGTGACCCGGCTACTCTTCAGTACATCGGCCCCTTTTCGGGATGTGCCATGGGTGAGTATTATCGGGACAACGGGCGGCACGCACTGATCATTTATGATGACCTTTCCAAACAGGCCGCGTCCTATCGCCAGATTTCTCTTCTCTTGAGACGACCTCCCGGGCGTGAGGCCTATCCCGGCGATATTTTCTTCAACCACTCCAGGCTCCTTGAGCGGGCAGCCAAGCTGAACGACGAACTGGGTGCCGGTTCCCTGACAGCGCTTCCCATTATCGAAACACAGGCAGGTGATGTTTCCGCCTTTATTCCCACGAACGTTATTTCCATTACAGACGGGCAGATCTATCTGGAGCCGGCCCTTTTCTTCTCGGGTGTCCGTCCGGCTATCAACGTGGGCCTTTCTGTTTCTCGCGTGGGGGGTGCGGCACAAGTCAAGGCGATGAAGCAGGTGGCGGGTTCATTGCGTCTCGATTTGGCTCAGTTTCGTGAACTCGAAGCCTTTGCCGCGTTCGGAAGTGACCTGGATAAGGCGACGCAACAGCAGTTGACGCGCGGGACGCGCCTTGTAGAAATCCTGAAACAACCGCAATATGATCCTCTTAGCCTGGAAAAACAGGTGACGATTCTGTATGCCGGAACAAAGGGTTTCCTGGATAAGTATCCCATAGAGGTCCTGGGCAAGTACGAGGCCGGACTCTACCCGTTTATGGAGAGCAAATATCCTCAGGTTTTTAGCGAGCTGGCGGAAAAGAAAGAGATCAGCGAAGCGCTGGACAAGACCATGGCAGAGGCTATTGCTGCATACGATGAGGAGTTCAAGGACACGATCAAGTAGTCGGTGGAATATAGGGGTAACGTATGGCGACACTAAAGGATATAGAGATAAAGATCGGAGCGGTCAAGAAGACGCAGAAGATCACCAAGGCCATGAACATGGTGGCAGCCTCAAAACTGCGGGGGGCCCAGGATAAGATGGAGGCATTCAGGCCTTATGCCGTGAAATTTGCCGAGGTGCTGGGCAGTCTGGCGGAACGCATAGAAGCAGACGAGGAGCATCTCCCACCCCTCCTTGCGCCCCGGACAGAGGTTAAGACCGTCGATTTACTCCTCATGACATCTGATCGAGGTCTATGCGGGAGTTTTAATTCAAACCTGATTGCCAAGGCGGAGAAGTTTTTAAAGGAAAAGGCTGATCAGGATGTTGAGGTACGCTGCATCTGCATGGGCCGAAAAGGACGGGATTACTTTCGCCGCAGAAAATATAACATCATCGGCGAGCACATTGGCGTGGTGGGCGCAAGGTTCGGCTTCAACGTCGCCGTAAATGCCGGCCGGGAGATGATTGACAGCTTCCTGGCAGAGGAAACCGATGAAGTCCACATGCTTTTTTCCGAGTTTGTGTCCATGGCAAAACAGGCGCCGACTGTGAAGCAGCTTCTGCCCATTGCAGGTGTTGACAAGGTCGAGGAAGATCAGGACACTGCTGAGGAAGTTTATATTGCGGAACATATCTGTGAGCCTTCTGCTGAGGAGCTCATGGCCGAGATGCTTCCCAAGCAGGTCTATGTCCAGGTATTCAGGGGATTGCTGGAAACATCCACCAGTGAACATGCGGCCCGCATGGCGGCGATGGACAATGCCACGACCAACTGTAAAGAAATGGTCACCTCGCTGACCTTGATCTATAACAAGGCGCGCCAGGCGGCCATTACGGCAGAGCTCATGGATATCGTGGGCGGTGCAGAGGCCTTGAAAGGCTAGTTTGAGCCTTAAATATAAGTCTAAATAAGTTTAATAAGTATACGGGAGGTTGAGAGCATGGCTGAAATAGTGAACATGGGAACAATTAGCCAGGTCATTGGCAACGTGGTCGATGTGGGGTTTCCAGAAGGGCAACTCCCCCTGATCTATACTGCACTGCTGGTCACCAATCCGGGGATCGATGACGTAGAGGACAACCTGGTCTTGGAAGTGGCGCAGCACTTGGGCGACAGGGTGGTACGCACCATTGCCATGGACATGACCGACGGTCTGGTCAGGGGCATGCAAGTGAAGAACACCGGCAAGGATATCCAGATGCCTGTGGGTGAAGCCGGTTTGGGAAGGGTGCTGAACGTTGTGGGACGGCCTGTGGACGGGTTGGGTCCGGTCGTGACTGATAAGTATAGGCCCATCCATCGCCCGGCCCCAGCGTTTACAGAACAGGATACCAGCGTGAACGTGCTCGAGAGTGGTATTAAGGTTTTGGACTTGCTGGTTCCATTTCCCAGAGGTGGGAAAATGGGCATGTTTGGTGGTGCCGGTGTGGGCAAGACGGTTATCATGATGGAGATGGTCAACAACATCGCCAAGCAACACGGCGGTATCTCCGTGTTTGCCGGCGTGGGTGAGCGTACCCGTGAAGGGAATGACCTATATCACGAGATGAAGGATTCCGGCGTTCTTCCCAGGGCTGCCTTGATTTACGGACAGATGACGGAGCCGCCGGGGGCGCGTGCCCGCGTGGCCTTGTCGGCCCTCACCGCGGCAGAGTATTTCAGGGACGAGGAAGGCAAGGATGTTCTCATGTTCATTGACAACATCTTCCGTTTTACCCAGGCCGGCGCAGAGGTTTCATCCCTGCTCGGGCGGATGCCCTCCGCTGTTGGATACCAGCCTACGTTGGCGGTCGATCTTGGCGAGTTGCAGGAGCGTATTACGTCTACGACCAAGGGTTCCATCACTGCAGTGCAATGCGTCTACGTGCCTGCAGACGACCTGACAGACCCGGCGCCGGCAACGACCTTTGCCCACCTTGACGGCACTGTGGTCCTTTCCAGACAGATCGTGGAGCTCGGGATCTATCCGGCTGTTGACCCCCTCGATTCTGTCTCCCGTATCCTGGATCCCCAGGTTCTGGGAGAAGAGCACTACGTCGTTGCCCGGACGGTTCAGGTAATCTTGCAGAAGTACAAGGAACTCCAGGATATTATCGCCATTCTCGGCATGGACGAGCTCTCTGACGAAGACAAACTGACTGTAGGACGGGCCCGCAGGATCCAGCGGTTCCTCTCTCAGCCCTTCCACGTAGCCGAATCCTTTACCGGCAAGGCGGGCGCATATTGCAAGGTCGAAGATACCGTCAAGGGCTTCAAAGGGATCTGCGACGGGGACTACGATGAGCTTGGCGAGCAGGCCTTCTATATGGTCGGCGGCATCGATGAAGTAGTGGCCAAGGCTGAAGAAATGGCAGCGGTTGAATAGGTATAAGGACTAGGTGACACTATGGCAGGTGAACTCAAGTTAGAAGTTGTAACTCCTGACCAGGCGGTCGTGAGCGACGTGGCAAAGATGGTAGTCGCACCGGGGGCATATGGAGAATTTGGTGTCCTTCCCGGGCATACGACCTTCTTGACGAC
>JBEQLC010000125.1:0-5798 GCA_040326175.1 Desulfobacteria bacterium
ATCGGCTCCGCCGTCTCGCGTAGCGAGAATTTAACAGGGCGGGGATGAAGCGCAACACCAAAGCTTCCCACAGTCCCGAAAAATCCCGATAAATCGGGATAAGTCGGGACGGGGAATGCGTTAGATGTAGCAGTTCAGGACGTCTCCTTCCTTATCCTCACGGCTCTAGCGTGGCCTGTCAGGCCCTCAATCTCTGCCAGTCGGATAATGTCGGAAGCGTCGCTTTTTAGAGCCTTTTTGCTGTAATGAATAACACTTATCTTCTTCACAAAATGATTCACTGAAAGAGCTGAGGCGAATCTCGCCGTTCCGGCCGTGGGGAGCACATGGTTTGGTCCGGCAATGTAGTCCCCAACAGGTTCGGGCGAGTAAGGCCCAAGAAAGACCGCCCCTGCATTTTGAACACGGCTCAAGTATTTGTCGGGTTTCTCCACATGCAACTCCAGGTGTTCCGGTGCAATCTGATTGGCCAGATCGAAACAGGCAGCAAGATTGGACACTATCATCACAGCCCCGTAAGACTTTAGGGACGCCTCAGCAATCTCTCTACGCGGAAGCTCCTTTAGCTGAGCCTGAACAGCGCTGACCACGGCTTTAGCCAGTTCGGCAGAGGTAGTGAGCAGGATCGCGGAGGCAAGTGCATCATGTTCAGCCTGGGATAACAGGTCGGCGGCAACATAATCGGGGTTTGCCTTCTGATCGGCAATGACCAGAATCTCGCTCGGCCCTGCCACCATGTCAACCCCCACTGTCCCGGCCACCATTTTTTTGGCAAGGGTTACAAAGACATTTCCGGGTCCCACTATAACGTCCGCTTTGGGTACGGTCTCTGTACCGTAAGCCAAGGCCGCGATCCCCCAGGCACTTCCCGCCTTGAAGACCGTCTTGACGCCTATCTTCTTTGCCGCAACAAGAACATACGGGTTTACCTTACCGCTCTTTGTCGGCGGTGTCGTGATGCAGATATCCCGCACCCCGGCAACCTTGGCAGGAATGCACCCCATGAGAACGGATGATACGAGCGGTGTCTCACCCCCTCGCCCCCCGGGCACATACACACCGGCCGTACTTACCGGCCGAACAAGTTGTCCCAGTACGGTACCGTCCGCACTCTTCACGGACCACGACTTCTCAACCTGATGCCTGTGAAAGGCCTCGATCTGTCTTGCAGCCTTATTCAGGCTTCTGAGAAACCCTCTGTCCACACGGAGCTGGGCCTGGTCAAACTCCTTCTTTGAGACCTTCAGCGATTTGATGGTGAGCTTGGGCGCATCGAACCGGTTGATGTAGCGGATCAGGGCCTCGTCTTTCTCCTTGCGAACATCCGCCAGGATCCTTTTGACCGCCAGGAAGTCTTTGACCTTGAAGGCCAGACCCCGGTTCACAATAGCATCCAGCCTCTTCTGAGCAGCTGCCGAGGGAAACTTAAATACTTTCATAATGTTTAACCCTGAATGATCTCAGTTAATTCAGCAGTCGGGGTGTTTTTCCTCCAAACCTGCGGATCTGGCGGAATGGATCAACAGCAGCAAAATCGCGCACTGTTTGAATGCATTAGGAATCGTTAGGAAAGAATAGCCGCCTGCCTTAATCGTTATGAAGATGGAAACAGCGTTTGCCTGGCTATCTCTCTTATTTTATTTATGTCTTCTGTTCTTTCCCTACGATCCTTTATGCATGAGTTTGCGCGATGTCATCGCTGATGATTCATGGAGCCGCTGAACCCAGAAAACTCCCCGAACCGTAGTTAATTCATGTCCACTTGAGGTCTAAGCCTGACCCTTTTCTTTTGACACCGGGTAGGGCATTTGATACTTCCGTAACTACGTCTGAAACAAAGCCCTGAAGTAATCCACGGTCTTGCGCAGGCCCTCGTCAAGCTGGACCTGGATCCTGTAGTCTAAGACTTGTTCGGAGCTCGCGATATCAGCCCAGGAGTGGAGCACATCGCCGGGCCTGGGGTCAGCATACACGGCTTCTGCATCCGAGCCTGTAATCTCTCTCAACAGCACCAAAAGCTGATTCAGGGTAAGCTGGCCGCCGCACGCCAGGTTCATGACCTTACCCGGTGCGTCCTTGGCCTCCACCGCCAGCAGGTTGCCATAAACGACATTATCCACGTACGTGAAGTCGCGGGATTGTTCACCGTCCCCGTACACTGTCGGCGGAGTGCCTGTGACAAACGCTTTGATGAACCGTGGAATCACCGCTGAATATTCTGAATTGGGGTCCTGGTTTGGACCGAATACGTTGAAATATCTAAGAGATACGGTCTCAAGACCGTAAAGCTCACAAAAGATGCGCAGGTAATGTTCCGCGGTCAGCTTCTGGGCGGCATACGGTGAAAGCGGGGCCGGGATGATAGTCTCTTTCCTGGGAAACCCCGGAGAATTTCCATACACAGCAGATGAAGATGCAAAGACCAGCCGGTTCACGCCTGCGTCTCGTGCTGCCACTAGCAGGTTAAGCGTCCCGTCCACATTCGCACGGTTTGATTCAATTGGCAGGGCGATAGACCGCGGGACCGAAGGTATAGCGGCCTGGTGAAGAACAAATTGAATGCCTTCCATGGCGCCATGACAAATGTCAATGTCTGCGATGTCGCCCTGCGCGGTTTCAAGGTTATTTAGAAGATCGGGGGACATTCCGGCAAAATTGAGATTTTCCTGTTTTCCCGTTGAGAAATTGTCCAAGACGCGTACTGTATCCCCTCGGTAGAGAAGTGCCTTCACAATGTTCGAACCGATGAATCCGGCACCGCCGGTCACTAAGAAACTCGCCATGGTTGAGTTATGTCCTTTATTGTGGTGTCCGTGGTCTGTTGTAAGTAGTCAATTGATCGTGAGATTCTTGTCTCTCACAGAGCGCACAAAGGCTCAGAGTTTTTGAGGTGAATCCTTGAATTGACTCACCCAGACGGTTATGTCTCTGATCAACCTCGGCATGCCCGGATTACAAATGCCACGCAGTGGCTGAGAGGTTTGTCTGATTTTTCCTCTCAAAAAATCAGACGAATTTATTGATCTCCGAGATCTCTGTGAACTCAAGCGACTGCAAGGAGCGGGCGAGAGAACCTTATGTCGTGTACCTTCAACCACTGTCTAACCGCATCCATGATTTAGAACCGTATGTGCAGAACTGTAATGTAGGAAAACGCTTTTTGTCAAGACGTTCCACGCTTTTTTTCAATAATTTCGGCACAATTAGAGATGGCTTACCACGATAACCAGGGCTTTCAGACCACACTCCTTTCTCAGTGCCAGCCGGGTACCTTGGTACTCACCTCTGGCGGTCGCCTTGCGCGTCACCTCAAGCACAAATACAGGGAAGTCCAGATAGCTGCTAACAAGATGGGGTGGATTTCTCCGGGTGTCTTGAGCTTGAATGCCTGGATGCGGAAGATCTGGAATATGACCTGGCCCTCAACCCGTCCACTATCGCACTTGAACTGTCTCCACTTGTGGAAGGAGGCTTCCAGCCGCGTTCCGCCACCAGGGCCATTTCTCCCCGATTTGGGGTTATTTCAAGCGCTCGATGACACCTATACTGTTCTGATTCGCCACAGTCTTTCTCCGGAAGGGCCCAAGGCACCGGTAACACCGTTCCTTTCGTGGCGAAGAGAGATCATGCAGACCTTTGAGGCCCTTGCCAGGGACCTTAAAGGCTTCCACCCTGCATTGTTGCCTGTACACATTGCCCAGGCCATCCGAAGAGGCGAGGTGCGGCTGCCTGAAGCAATTGTTCTGGCCGCCTTTGAGGCCCCGGCCCCCATTGAAGAGAAGCTTTTCGACTGCCTGGCAAGCCTGTGCGCAGTGAGACGCCTTGACCTTCCCACGGGCGCCCCCGAGAAGACAGAGCGAGTCGTCATGGCAAGCCGAAAGCAGGAGGTGGCGTGGCTGACTCGGCAGGTGGTCATGGATGCCCATACCATTCCCTTGAACCGCATCGGAGTGGTGGTGCCTGATACCGAAAAATACGTGCCTTACGTGAAACAGGCTTTTCGCGAGACTATGGGGGGGTCGGTTGATCAAGCTCAGTCCGCGTACAACATCTCCCTGGGCACTCCCCTATTGGAACGACCACTGGTTCAATCAGGCCTTCTCCCTTTGCGGTTCTGGGCAGAGGGCCAACCCCGCACCTTGCTACTTTCCTTGGTCCTTTCAACCTATTATGGCCGGTGGCAAAAAAGCAGGGATCTCATTGCCCGGGCAGATCGAGTATGGCGTAAGCAGGGCCTGGACGCAGGTCTCCACACTTGCCTACAGGCACTTTCGAGTCAATCCCCCGAACTCTTCTCGCAACTTAACAGGGGAGATCCAACGATTGAGCATGCCTTGGGCGCCTTTGGACAAAAATCGCGCCGCACGGGTTCGGGGTGGGTTAGTACCCTGGAAACCTTCTGGACCGCAGTCGGCTTTCCAGCAACTGCGGATGAGGCGGACACAGGGGCCTGGCGTCACCTAAGGACGCTGTTGCACCGCGTCCAAGAGGACCTGAGAGGAACACCCATGACTCTTGCGGACTTCACCGGCCTTTTGCACCATCTCCTCTCTGAAGAGTTGGTACATATTCGGGGAAGCGAGGAAGCAGGCATTCAGGTCCTGGGGATCATAGAATCAAGAGGGCTGAGCTTTGAAAAGCTCTATGTGCTTGGTCTATCAGCCGGCAGCCTTCCACAGCCTGTTCGTCCACTTCCCTTCCTTGACGTGTGGGAGCGTCATCAAGTACAGGGGGCGACAGCTGAAAGTCAATACGTCTTTGCTGAAGGAGCCTTCCGCCATATCCTTGCATGTGCCCCTCATGTCACACTGATTCGGCCCGAGGAAGAGTCCGCCGAACCCCTGGCTCCATCCCCGTTCTGGGCCCAAGCCGTCGCTGAAGAGACACATCGAGAAGTCGATCCATGGAACGCACCTGACAGCGTCTGGGCACGGGCCACTTGGTTAAAGCAGGCCAAAAAAGGCCTGGCGCACCCCGTAGTCTTCCCACCAGACGACCCATCTTTGGAGGGTCATCTTCTTCCTGAAAATATCTCTGTCTCTAATCTTGCTACGGCCTTTGCCTGTCCCTTCCGGTTCTATGCAGAGACTATCTTGAAGATCTTTCCGCCCGATGAACTGATCATGGGAATCTCACCCATGGAGCGCGGAAATCTTCTCCACAAGGCCTTGGCCTTTTTCACCCGTGGGTATCGTGATCAAGGCCTGGCCAAAAAGAAGGACAGGGCAGCCATGGAGGCCCTCCTCATGGCGTGTTCGGACGAGGCATTGTCATATGATACCGGCAAGGCTCAACAAACAGTGGGTGACAATCTTGGGCAGCACAGTCGGGCCATGGAACGCCGCCGGTGGCTGGGTGACAAGGATGGAGCGCCAGGCTTGCTAACACAATGGTTAGACCTCGAATTACAGCGCCTTGACGAAGGTTGGCGCTG
This sequence comes from Desulfobacteria bacterium, assembly GCA_040326175.1. GTDB lineage: Bacteria > Desulfobacterota > Desulfobacteria > Desulfobacterales. The sequence continues at coordinate 5,435 of JBEQLC010000125.1, forward strand.
GTTATGTGAAGAATCTTCTTTTGAGGGACTCACGGTCCCTGGCTTGCCCTTTTCTATTGGCGGTCGTATTGATCGAATCGACGGCCACAAGGACAAAGGCGTGATCCTGTGGGATTACAAGAGCGGAGAACCTCCTTCCGCACAGTCTGTACTTGAATATCTCGTCGATCCCCAGGTCCCGGCCTACGTGCTGGCTGCCAAAGAGCACCGGATCGCCGGAGTCGGAAAAGAGCTGGGACCGGATACTCATGTGTCAGGCGGATATATTCTTCTGAAAAAGACATCGTCGGTTAGCCATAGGGTTCTTAAGCCAAAAGAAGAAAGCTGGGACCAGGTTCTGCAGCAGTGGAAAGAAGCTGTGGCA
>JBEQLC010000126.1:0-477 GCA_040326175.1 Desulfobacteria bacterium
CACCAGTACGCCGGTTATTCAGGAGGTCCCAAGACTGTCGCCATAGGTGCGGCCGGGGAACCCATGATCGCCCACACCCACTGTCCCCAGATGGTTGATCACCCGGGGACGCGGCTGGGCAAGATAGAGGGCAACATCTTTCACCAGGCGGTTACCGAAGCGGCCCGGCGCGCGGGCCTGGACTTCATCCTGAACGTGGTCCAGGACGACCATAAACGACCAGTGGCCATCTTAGCCGGGACGCCAGAAGATACGTTTGAGGAGTTAGTCAAGGCTGCCAAAGGGCTGTATGAAGTTCCCATCCAGCAAGAATATGATGTGGTGGTAGCTGGGGTTGGCTTCCCCAAAGATATGAATCTCTATCAGGCGAGCCGGGCTGCCAGTCAACTCTTTTTTGCCCCCACCTCAGTAGTAAAAGATGGGTCCGTTTTTATCATCCCCGCTTCTACTCCGGAAGGGGCGGGCCAGGGGGAGGGT
>JBEQLC010000126.1:487-5782 GCA_040326175.1 Desulfobacteria bacterium
GCACCGGCTACCCACCCGGGGCCCAACGGGCCTTTGTCATGGCCAAAGTCTTGGAAAAGAACCATGTCATCATTGTTGGAACCGAGACACCTGAGGTGGTGCGCCAGCTCCACATGATTCCGGCTGCCGACATGGACGAAGCCTTCCGGATTGCTGTCTCCAAGATCGGCCGCGATGAATTGGAAGTGCTGATCGTCCAGCGAGCCCTTTTGACACTACTGGTTGGAAGGACAGGCTAAAAGCTCAACACGACCGCTTCTCTTGCTGTTCCGTCCCTGCCGTGACTCCAGGCACAAAATAGAAGATTTTCCTCATGCCTGCGTCTTTACCCTTTTTGTACCGCCGTCGGTTTTGGGGTCTCTGCGCACGGCTAGCACGGTAATGTCATCATGCTGGTCGGCTTCACCTATGTGAGACAATACACTCGCTACGATTTGGTCTAGTAACAGGGTGGCAGACGAAGTACTCTGCTCCAGCATTGACAACAATCGTTTCCGAGTAAAAAACTCGCCGCCCGCAGCGAGGGCCTCCAGCACACCGTCGGTGTAACCCAGCAGGATGTCACCCGGTTCTAGGCGGGTCTGCTCAATCTTGAACTCGGTGTCGGGTGTTATGCCCACAGCGGGCCCAGTAGGATTGAGACGCTCCCTTACGCCGCCAGAGGAGTCGACGATTAATGGGGGCTCGTGTCCGCCACTTATATAGCTCAACAAGCCAGTGGATGGATCCAGCACGCCGAAAAAGAGGGTGGCAAACATAGCCAGTTCGCCGTGATTCTGGGCGATGTAATTATTAGTGAGCCCAACAGCTTTGAGGGCATCGAGGTGGGAGGATTCTGCCACCTGTCCATCCGAAGCCAGACTGAGTGCGTTGGCAGAAGCTTGGCTGTATGAGCAAACCAATCCATCCAGGGAGGTTTGACCCGAAAATATCCTAATCAAGCTACGGAATAAAGCCATAAAAAGTGCCGCACCCACTCCTTTATCGCAAACATCAGCGATGACCAAACCAACGTAGCCACCGGGGAGCTCGAAGACGTCGTAGAAGTCACCTGCCACTTGGTGTGCCGGTTTGAAGTAAGCAACAATTTCCCAGCCGGGCTTGTGCAGCAGTTGGCCGGGCAGAAAGTTTGTCTGCATCTCCCGGCCTTTCTCTAATTCGTCCTTAAGTGCTTGCGAATAGGATTTAACTTGACTCAAGCTTGTTTGCAGCGCTTCTTCTGCCTTTTTACGTTCGCCAATAGCATCTGAAATTTGTTGGTACATATGGTTGAAGGCTGCTATGACTTCTCCCAACTCATCCTGGCGTTGAATTGAGGCTGAGGAGAATTCAGGAGTTTCTCGGTCTTTGCTGATTGCTTCACCTGCACTAGTTAAGTCATTTCTTAGCCGGATAATGGGAGCAACCACAATTGGGCGCAACGCTATCCACGCCCCCGCCGTGACGAAAAGCGAAATTATCAAGACTAAACCAGCAATTCGTAGAACAAAGGCATGTAACTCAAGCATCACGGGGGATCCATCATGACGAAGGATCAGAGTGTAATCTCTCTGCAGCTCAGCCGCTGACCAAGCTGCATCGTAGCGGAAACTATTTTGGCTTTGAAGATAAATCGCACCCCCACTATTGCCCTCAGAAAAGGAAAGCTCAGGTTGCTCACCAAACATCCCAACCTTTTTTCCGTCAGAGTGGTGCAGCGCCCCGCCCAGAATGATTGGATCAAGCTTGAGTTGCCTCATTTGGTCCAGAAGTTCTAGAGCAGACGCTTCTGCTCCGGTCATCTGCATAATTACAGATATCTTTGCAGAGGAAACTTCTCTCAACTGGGATAGGAGTTCTTGTTCGCGTCTATTGTATGAAGGAATGAGAATAATGGCTTCGATTACCACAACACTTACAAAGACCCAAAACACTATCCGTCGAGACAGGCGAGCAGTGGGTAGGCTAAACAGCCCTTTAAGCATAGATGGCATTGCGCTTTTCTCCTGCGCGATTTATTCGTTCTGCCGCTAAATTAATAACAAGAAGCGTGACATGGGTGACTTTACCGAACCACGATCAAAGCTCGAGCCCAGGAGCCACCATGCTCATCTCAAACATAATACCGGGTGAATCCTTGTCAACCATCCCTCCTTCTAGCCAACACCATTTCAGCCCGATAATTTAAAGAGCAGTTTGTGGCTTAGTCGTAATCTTTTCTAGATTATTACAATGGCTGGGAGCGATGAGCCAATAGGGGGCGTGGGAATGAGGCACATCTTCAGCAAACATTTAACCATGAATGACAAATGAAGATGTGCCCCCAAATCACAAATTTCACGATCGCCCCCTATTTCTTCACGGATGAAGTTGACTTCAATCTATCAGATGGTTAGTTTCCGAATAGTGATTGAGACTGACCGGAGGTCTCGCATATTTCTGGGGCACCGCAAGATATTTTCACATACTTCTGAGGTGTGGTCCTATGGAAATTATAAGTTCGCTCGAGATGTTTGAGGTCTTGTTTATTTCGCTGGGAGGAATACTGTGCATCTATCTCGGCTATCGTCTTCTTACGATAGGCGCAAACCAACCATTTGATATATTTTCAGACCTGAAAGGATGGAGATTTAGAACTGCTAACTTGGCTCCTGGCGTTTTCTTTGCGGTCTTGGGGTCAGTAGTACTCTGTTCTCCGGTTATAACCAGTGCAATATCCATTCTGCAGAAAGAAACGTTCATAAATAAGTATGCAACTAAATTGATACTGGATGAGTTAGTTGAAAAAAATAAGAAAATTAGAAGTTACCAATTAGAAAATGATGTGTCTCTTAAGGAAGCGAGAAGCAAACTCTCGCCTGCTCCTGATGATTCTTCCCCAACAAAGTTGAAAGAATCAAACAAAGCTGTTGTGACGTCTCAGCGGTTACGCCTGCGAAAAAAGCCGGGCATAAATCATCAAATTGTTGGTGTCTTACGTAGAGGAGAGGTCATTACAGTAAAAGAAACAAGAGGAGTGTGGCTACGAATATCGACTAATGAGAACGCGGATGGTTGGGTTCACGGTAACTATGTTAGACGACAACAAGGCACTGAGACTGCCGAATCAAACGAAGCCGCTCTGCTCTTAAGTTCCAATCCTTAGCCCGGATATTTCATGAATAACTTGCTGCGACCACGGATATGGCCGTCCTTCCTGGATAAATGAGGGGTCGCCTCTGCCCCATACTCCTTTGTGCTCGCTTGTTTCAGCATTTGAACATCGGGGTCACATCTTCAGCCACATTTCCTAATAATATTGACAAGTCCACATAGTGTGTCTTAGCTTACAAAGCAACCTGCTCATTCACTAAGGTTTCAGTGTTCGCGTTTCAGCTTCTTTCCCCTGACACCTGAAACCTGAAACCTGAAACCTTGAGATAAGGTACTCATATGTCAACGAAGAAGGGTGTCATAGCTCTCATGGGCTCGGGTGAGCTCACTGCTACCATGGTTGAGGTCCATAAGGAACTGCTGGCTGGATTGGCCGGGCCACCGCAAGCCATATTTTTTGATACACCGGCAGGCTTTCAGCTCAACGTGGACCAGCTCTCCGAAAGAGCCACAGAGTACTTCCGCCAGCATGTACAACAAGACATGTCCATCGTTTCCTTCAAGTCCAAAGAGAGGTGTACGCCATTGGAGGCCGAGCAGGCCTTTCACGCCATGCGGGAAGCGAATTTTTTTCTAATCGGACCTGGGAGTCCCAGCTACGCAGTGCGCCAATGGCAGGAAACACCCATTCCAGAGATTCTTATCAAGCGAGTGGAAGATGGAGGTTGCCTGGTGGCTGCAAGTGCCGCGGCTCTGACGGTGGGACGCTTCACCCTTCCCGTATATGAAATTTATAAGGTGGGAGAAGATTTGCATTGGGTGGAGGGGATGAATATTCTCGAGCACTTTGGTTTTAATCTTGTGGTGATACCCCATTGGAACAATGCCGAAGGTGGGACCCATGACACGCGGTTCTGTTTCATGGGTGGGTCGCGCTTTGAAAAGCTTGAGTCGCTCCTACCGGAAGATGTCTCCATCTTTGGTTTAGACGAACACACGGCCTGCCTTATTGATCTCGATAAAAACGAGGCTGTAATCAAGGGGCTCGGCAGGGTGACCCTGCGACGCCGGGGAAGTGAGATCGTCTTTGCAAAGGGAGATCGATTTTCTCTTGATATTCTCCGAGGTGAAGATCTCGGCAAAGATTGGCAACCGGTGGTTCGGGAGCAGACGGTTTCGGAGGAGGTCCCTGAGATAAAAGAGGAGTTCTTCTGGAACAGAATTCATGCCATCGAAACGGCCTTTCGCGCTGGTCTCGAACAAGACGATGCAAAAGAAACCACCAACGCTCTTCTTGAGCTGGATCGAACCATCTGGAAGGCCACACAGGAGCTAGAGCATGAGGAGTTTATCTCCCAAGCCAGGGAAGTGCTCCGGGATCTTATTGTGCTCTTGGGGATGAGATTGGAGGCTTCTCCAAAGGACAGGGCAGATTGTCTTGCCCCTCTTGTTGAAGATCTGCTCAAGCTGAGGGAGAAATTCCGACAAAATGAGCAATGGCAAGAGGCCGATGCCATTCGGAACAGCCTTGAGCGGGCCGAAATCATCGTGGAAGATGCAGAAGATGGTTCACGCTGGAGATTGAAATCTTAGGGAAGTAGTCAGGAGCCAGTAGCCAGTAGTCGGTAGGCAAAGAGCATAGAGCATAATCCGAATTCTGCAATCCGAAATCGCTAGGCTCAAAGGAAACAAGAAAGATGATTGTCCATCCCCCTACAGCCATACTCTTCGTCACCGACAGAGATGATTCATCTCTACAGCCTTTGTTGTCCTATTTGCAGAATATTGGGCACCTCAAGTTGAATATCGAGCCGCAAATAGTGAAGGATCTTAGTCCCTATGATGTGGTTGTCACTGAAAACACGGCTGCCTTTGCAGGTGACAACGAGCAAGTGACAAGGTTCGTACACGGAGGTGGTGGATGGCTGGGATTGGTCAAGCTTTCGGATAAACCCTTGCCACAGTTATTCGGGGCCCAGCCAAATCCTCTGGGACCTGAGGCCGAGTTGCGTGTTCTCTTTAAAAATAAAGATCATCCCTTGGCAACTCGCCTGCCAGAGGCCATTTATCTCAAGGGATGTCACCAACCCCTGGACAAGACGACCGAAGACACAGAAACGGTTCTCTATGCTGACTGGCGTTACCAGCATAGCCCTGTACTCGTCCATAGATCTGCAGGGGAAGGACAAGTTGCCTGTACAACCCTGCAAGCCTATGATCATC
>JBEQLC010000127.1:0-5776 GCA_040326175.1 Desulfobacteria bacterium
ATCTAACGCTCGATGGCTGTGTTAAAAGCCTCTTCAAAATGCTCACATACTACCGTGTATGCTGCGCTTTTTCATCGGCTTTCGCCTTGCCCTCAAACGCGATCTGAGGTTTTGAAACGGCTTCCAGTGTCGTTTCTCAGAAGTTTCTTCAAATAATATGGGTTCGCCGTCAAACCATTTTCCTTGGTCCGTGACCACTTTCGAGACGTCAGCTTCGTTCCGTAGATGCTCCATGTCGCTCTGAAAAGGCTTTTGGCATTCGATGACTGATGAAAGTTGTTCCTGAGAGGCGATACTGTATCGACTTTTTACGAAGGCGTCATTTTTTGGCTTGACCTGTCAAGGACCATAGTGCTATTTGAACATCGGTTTCATTGCAGGGAGGATAGCAAGTCCGTGGTTGTAGACTGCATTATGGCAGTGGGTCTCTTTAGCCTCTTTACCAATCAGGTAAAGGGGCTTTTTTTTGGTAGGAGGAACCTGTGACACTTGCCAAGAAAGATGTTCTTGACATGGAAAGTCTTTCCGTTGAGGAAATTGAGGCCATCCTGGACACTGCGGAAACTCTGAAAGAGATATCGACCCGTCCTATAAAGAAGGTACCCACCCTCCGTGGCAAGACCGTTGTCCACTTCTTCTATGAACCGAGCACCAGAACCAAGATTTCCTTTGAAATTGCAGCAAAAAGACTAAGCGCCGATACTGTGAGCATCTCGGCCTCGACGAGCAGTATTGTCAAAGGGGAGACCCTGGTTGACACTGCCAAGAATCTTGAAGCAATGAACCCGGATGCGATTGTAATCCGCCATAGCGCTGCCGGGGCACCCCACCTGCTGGCCCGACTGGTCGAAGCTTCTGTAATCAATGCAGGTGATGGTATGCACGCCCACCCCACGCAGGCGCTTCTGGACATGATGACAGTACGAGAAAAAAAGGGGCGCCTTGCCGGACTAAAGATTGCCATTATCGGTGACATTGCCCATAGCCGCGTGGCCCGCTCCAATATCGTGGGCTTTAACAAGACTGGCGCAGAGGTTATCCTGGCCGGACCTCCCACCATGATCCCTATGGGGATTGAAACTTTGGGGGCACATGTTACGTATCATGTTGATGAGGCGATCAAGGATGCAGATGTCGTTATGGTCCTGCGCATTCAAAAAGAGCGTCAGCAGTCGTTTGTGTTCCCTTCTGAGCGGGAATACGCACAATGTTACGGATTGACAGAGAAGAGGCTTGTCGGAGCAAAGGAAGACGTCCTGATCATGCATCCTGGACCGATTAATAGAGGTGTTGAAATAGCCCCTGAGGTTGCCGAGGGTCCCTACTCGGTCATTTTGGACCAGGTTACCAATGGCGTGGCCATTCGAATGGCACTCCTTTATCTTCTTCTGGGAGGTCCACGTTGACGAGCACACTGATTAAGGGCGGACATGTAATTGATCCGGAAACCGGTATGGACGGCCTGTTCGATATTGTCGTTGAGAATGGAACCATACAGAAAGTGGAAAAGCCGAAGGGCAAGAGAAAAAGCGCCAAAGGAAAAGGAAAAAGCCCGCAACCCGAACTCATTGATGCCTCAGGAAAAATCGTGACTCCTGGACTTATTGATATGCATGTACACCTCCGTGAACCAGGCCACGAATATAAGGAGACCGTTGAAACAGGCTGCCTGGCTGCAGCCCACGGGGGATTTACAACCATATGCTGCATGCCGAATACAGACCCGGTCAATGACAATCAGTCCGTCACAGACTATATTGTCAAAAAGGCAAGAATGGCTGGAACAGCGCGTGTTCGCCCTGTGGGTGCGATAAGCAGGGGACTCCGCGGGGAAAGTTTGGCTGACTTTGGAGAGCTAAAGGCAGCTGGCGTCGCAGCTCTATCTGATGACGGCAACCCTGTGATGAACGCCCTGCTGATGCGACGCGCCTTGGAGTATTCTAAAGGGTTTGACCTATTGGTAATCGCCCACTGCGAGGACCGAAATCTCACCGCAGACGGGGTGATGAACGAGGGGATCACAGCCACCCGTTTGGGCCTTCCAGGCATTCCAAATGCCGGAGAGACGGTAATGGTGGCCAGGGACATTGGCTTATGTGAGCTCGCCGACTCACCTCTTCATATCGCCCATGTTAGTGCCGAAGGCTCAGTGCAGCTGATTCGTGATGCAAAAGCTCGAGGACTGCCAATAACGGCTGAAACTGCGCCCCACTATTTTTGTCTTACCGAAGAGGCCGTCATGGACTATGATACAAATGCCAAGGTGCACCCTCCCCTTCGCACCGCCAAGGACATGGATGCGATCCGACTTGCCGTTGCCGACGGAACGATCGATGTCATTGCCAGTGACCACGCCCCACACACGAGTATCGAAAAAAATGTAGAGTTCGATCAAGCTGCAAATGGCTTGATCGGTCTTGAGACCTCTCTCCCCTTGAGCCTGCAATTGGTGGAAAAGGGCTTGATTGACTTGAACACCCTGGTTGCCAAGATGTCGATCAACCCGGCTCGGATTCTGAATCTCACCCATGTTGGCCTGAAGCCCGGGAACCCAGCAGACCTTACCATCATAGACCCGGAAAAGAAATTCACCATTGATGTCAATACGTTTCGGTCTAAGAGCAGAAACACTCCTTTCAATGGCTGGAATCTCAAAGGTAAGGCAGTTCTGACCATGGTGGGTGGAAAAATCGTTTTCAAGGAAGACTGATGCCAAGCCTGTTAGTTGTCGATGATGACCTGAGCATGCGTGAGATGCTCGAGGTCATGCTAACATCAGAGGGATATGACGTAGAGTTTGCAGAGGACGGCGCCAAGGCGATCCGGATGCTGAAGGACAAGGCATATGATCTGATCCTTTGCGATATCAGGATGGAACCTGTGGGCGGGCTCGAAGTCCTCCGTAAGGCAAAGCGCCGCCTACCTCAAACCGTGGTTATCATGATTTCAGCATTTGCGACCACTGAAACGGCTGTGGAGGCCATGAAAGAAGGGGCTTATGATTACATCCCAAAGCCTTTTAATGTCGATGAGGTAAAAGAGACGATCAGGAATGCACTCGACAGAAGGACCCTTGAATTCGAAAAGGAGGCCCTGGAGGCCCAGCTGAAAAAGACCTACCACTTTGGGCATATTGTAGGTAACAGCGCAGCAATGATGAAGATCTACAACGCGATCAACCAGGTTGCTGACACGCGAGCCAATCTGCTCATCACCGGAGAGAGCGGCACAGGCAAGGAGCTGATCGCCCGGGCAATCCATGAGAACAGCGCCAGAAAGGACAACCCGCTCACTGTCATTCACTGTGGCGGCATTCCAGAAACCTTAATGGAAAGCGAACTGTTTGGGCATAGAAAAGGGGCCTTTACAGGAGCGATTGATGACAAAAAGGGGCTTTTCGAGGTGAGCCACGGAGGGACCGTCTTCTTGGATGAGGTCGCAGAACTTACCCATAGTGTCCAGGTGAAAATCTTACGGGTAGTGCAGGAAAAGGCATTCAAACCAGTGGGAGAGACACGGGATGTTGAGGTAGATGTGCGTATTATTTGTGCCACGAATAAGAACCTCGAAGACGAGGTGATTGCCGGCAACTTCAGGGAGGACCTTTATTATCGCTTGAATGTTATTCATATCGATGTGCCCCCGCTCCGAGAACGGAGGGAGGATCTCACAGCCCTATCGCAACATTTTCTTGAAAAATACGCTGGCGAGACGGGCAAATCGATCCACAAACTGTCATCCTATGCCCTCGATATGCTGGCTCGATATGATTTCCCAGGAAATATCAGGGAACTTGAAAACATGATCGAAAGAAGCGTGGCCCTTGAGACCACTAATATTATCCTCCCTGAAAGCCTCGCCCTCTCCACGTACAAGAGGGGTGGAAAAGGCCTTCAAGAGGCGGAATTCTACAACATTGATATTCCACCGACCGGCCTTGACCTCGACGCGATCTTGGCCGAGGTGGAACGAGGTTACTTGGTAAAGGCCCTGGAGGTGTCAGGGGGGGTTAAGCAAAAGGCAGCGGAACTTCTCGGGATTAAGGCCGATTCCTTCCGGTATCGTTTCGATAAGTACGCCACGGGTCCCTCGGACAAAGAGGGGCCGGAAGATAGCTAGGAATTGCGGGTCAAGCGTGAAAAATTCCCGGTGAAGCGCGAAAAATTCCCGGTATCAGTTCTAATCGGATGGCCATTTATGTTGAGCAACTCAAAATCGCTGCAGAAGATAACAGCATAACCATCTGTATTTTTGATGTTTTTCTGTGTTGACCGAACAAAAATCAAACTGCGTTAACACTTGGTACGCAAATTGCTCTTCTAATCGCCTGGAAATTGAATCTTTATCTAAAAAGGAAGGGGGTGAATCACAAAATAGGAGTTTCTTTTACCGACAAATTGGTTAACGCAACTTTTTAATATACCACACATTTGGAAGGGAGGTGTCGCAAGATGCTACAAAAACTAACCAAGAAGAACGAAAAGGGTTTCACGCTGATTGAGTTGATGATCGTTATTGCCATCATCGGTATCCTGGCAGCCATCGCTATTCCCAACTTTTATCAGCTATCGAAGAAGGTCGTACAACTCAGCGGCCAATTCGGATGTCAAGAACGCCTATACTTCTGCTCAGGCATATTTTATTGATAATCCGACTGGAACGGTGGGTTCAGTCCCAGTACTGACAGGCGCCGGATTCAGGCAAACGGCCAATGTGACCGTAACCCCCAGTGGAACCCAAGGTACATTGCAAATCATAACCGCTCACGGCTCAGGAGACAGGACGTACACGGTTGGCGCTGACGGAGCCATCACCAATAACTAAGCGTCAACTGAATCGAATCCAAAAACGGAGAAACAGGCCATTCTGTTTCTCCGTTTTTTTTGTAAATCTGAGTTAGTGATCTTGTATATCAAGGCGCTTCTCGCCCACTAGAACCTAATCGTAAATTTAGCCAAATTCGAGATAATGCCATATTATCTCCAATCCTGGCCAGTCCCAGAAACCTATGATATGACTCCGTTATCTCTAAATCTTCCAAAGTAATGATAATGGGAAGTAACCTCGCAAAACTCCCTGCCGATAATATGTAAAGTAGTGGCAAGCAAGCTATAGTGCTTCAACTCTGAATCCTGCCCCAATATATTGCAGTGTTTTGCTTCGGCACCAACCGGATTGCCCAACTTGACGATTCATGGCCGTTCAATGTATAAGTTCTTTATATGAAAGGCAATCCTCAGAAGATAACAAACTTCAACAACAGGAGAACCGCGTTGCACTCACAAGGCTCCATCGTTCGAATCACAGATACGTTTGCCCGGAGCCTTTTTTCTTCTTATGACAATCGGGGGATATTCTGATGGCCAAGAGACCAACTTATGAAGAATTGGAACAAAAGGTCAGGAGATTAGAAGAAGATGCTGTTGAGCACAAGCGCATGGAGGAGGAGTTGCAAGTAGCTGTCACAAGGGAACAAGAGCAGGCCTCTAAATCAGCAGCAATTATTGCAGGCATAGGGGCTGCTCTTACTATCATAGATACTGACTTTAAGATCTTATATGAAAATAAGATTCACCAAGGTATTTTCGGGAAGCATATAGGTGAATACTGTTACATGGCATATCAGAACAGGGACCAGGTGTGTGGGGGTTGTCCTGCGGCCGAGTCATTGAAAAACGGGAAGATCCATACGGGAGAAAGGACTGTTCAGAGTGAGAAGGGAACACAGCGCTTTGAGATTACGGCATCGCCTTTTTTGAGTTCGACAGGTAAAATC
>JBEQLC010000128.1:0-5749 GCA_040326175.1 Desulfobacteria bacterium
CCCTCTACAAAAGAAATGGGGATTCGGTCCTCAGTCCATGGACCTCCCTGGGTAGGCGCAGAAGGTTTATGTTCCTGTGATATTAGTGAGTTTTCCAACTAAAAGACGCTATCAAAAACCTCGACTGCGCGCAACACTATTTTGTTGCGGATAAAACACTGTACAAAAATCAGTAGTTTTGGATGGAGGCAAGGTGGGAGGTGGGTTTGGCGCTGTTTGGCCTGTGCCAAACTTAATTAGAAATACCTCATCCCCCCTGAATTCTTTGGAGATGCATGAGAAATTCCTGATTTCCTTTGGGGCCGAGGATAGGGGAGGGTATTACACCGAGTATGCGGAGATTTAGGCCGTGAAATGCCTCGGTAAGGTCTTTGATGACCGCTTCGTGGAGGGCTGGATCACGAACGACGCCACCTTTGCCCACCATTCCTTTGCCCACCTCAAATTGAGGCTTGATAAGACAGATGAGGTGGCCCGGGGGGGGCAAGAATTTCAGAATAACGGGGACCACAATCTTTAAAGAGATAAAGGAGACGTCAATACAGACAAGATCCATAAGGGAGGAGAGAGCACCTTGATCAAGGTGTTTTATGTTGGTCCGTTCTATGACTTTGACTCGCGGGTCGGATCGGAGTGCCCAGTCGAACTGGCCGTATCCCACATCGACTGCTGTTACGTGCTTTGCGCCGTGTTTGAGAAGACAATCCGTGAATCCGCCGGTAGAGGCCCCGACATCAAGACAAGTCAGACCGGTCACATCAATGTTGAAGTCACGAAGCGCTTCCTCAAGTTTGACCCCGCCACGGCTTACGTAAGGAATATCCCTGCCAATGATCTCAATGTCGCAATCTACGGAAACCTGACTCCCTGCCTTGGTTATTTTCTCACCGTCGACCAGAACCTTTCCAGCAAGGATCAGTGCCTGGGCACGCTGACGGCTTTGGGCGAGGCCTCTTTCGACTAACTGGACATCGAGGCGTTGTTTGGCGGCTTTCATAGTACCGGAGGCCTTCGCCCCAATTGGAGTATTGGAGTGATGGAGTACTGGAGTGATGGCTCAGAGGAATAGAAATCGCTACTCCGAATCTCGATAACACAATATGTGGATTGCATAAATCATTCTCCGACTGAAGATCCTTGATGCCCTGCTGCCTTTTCAAACTTCTCTATCTGGCTTTCATAATAAGGTCTATCTTCCGGTTCCATGGCCAAGGCCTGTTTGATAGTCACAATAGCCTTTTCATGCAATCCGTTGACATAATAGCTCTCTGCCAAGGTGTCCATGGTATAAGGGACCGGTTTGAGCGCTACAGCGTGTATTGCATACACAAGGGCCTTTGCGGGTTCCCGGTATTCGGTCTGCTCACAGGTTGCGTAGAGCCACGCAAGGTTATTGAGGGCTTCTGGATCGCGGGGAGCAAGTTCAAGTGATCTTTCATAGGCCTCGATAGCATGTTTGTATGCTTTATCCTGGTAGTAAATAGACCCCAGCATGCTGTGTAGGCGCGCATCTTGTGGATTCCGTTCAAGTTCTTTGATCAGGACCTTCTGGAGAAAGTGTTTATTCAACGTCTTGCCCATTTCGCCTAAATTGATAGCATAACCCGCATATCCGATGCACAACAGCCCACACACAAACAACATGATACTCCTGCGCAATTTTCGATCGTGCTGGTTGACCAAGCGCCTGTCTGCTTCACAACGATGCAGAAAATCGATGCGCTGGCGGATGCTGAAGTGATGCCAACTCGGCCTGTCATGGCTCTGGCCGCTGTACACAGCGATCTTTTCCAGTGATGAAACGAGCCACATGCTGCTTCCCAGGAGATCGAAGGCGTAAAGATCGGCCTGTCGTTCGCAGTTACGCATGAAGTATCCGAAGACGTAACGGAAGTAGATAATAAGTGTGACTGCCATGGATACGGCCAATGCCATCGAGGTCACGGTAACTTGTTCGAACTGCATATAGCGTACAATAGGAAACGACAGATTGGCGTACAGGATGGAATAAAGGATTAAGTCAAAGACAGCATAAGAGAGTACTATGAACCCCAGAAAGAATATGAGATAAAAGAGGAGGTGTTTTCTCTTTATATGGCCGATCTCATGGGCCATGACTGCGTCGATCTCGTTATCGTTCAAGATCTGGAGAAGGCTTTCCGTAACAAGGATGTAACGAAACCTCTTAATCAATCCCATTACCCCTGCAGTGAGTAGTCTTCCTTCAAAGATTGGCCACTTCAAAATGTTGTTGTAGTTCAATTTGGCCTTTTCGCACATGGCTTCAATGCGTCTTCGCTTCGGGCCCTCTGGCAAGGGGCGGCAACGCCAGAAGAACCTGATCATGGAAGGAGCGATGACAACCAAGGCGGCTAGAAATAACGAAAAGAAAATGACTTGCCCTTCTTGTGTGGCGAGCAGACGCTTCAGAGCCGAAGACGGCAACATACTGATTATATCCACGCATGCTGAAATCAGGAGCCACGGTAAGATTACAGGAAAGTTGAAGGAGATATTGGAAAGCACGTAGGATCGCCTGGAGAGTTTGGTTTGAAACAGGGCCCCATAAGTTTCGTAGGCTCCCGCCCATATTATTGAAAGGTAGCCCATAAAAAGACCGATGAACAAGATGGCCACGAGGGTAGGGGAGCCCGGAAAAGGAGGAATCGTCAAAAAGAAAAACTTCAGGTTTAAGACATAGATGTTGATGGCAAAGATGATAATGGCAAGGATGGCCTGTCGGCGGAATAGCCGGTCGAACTCTCCGTGCAGGCCCGGGGAGCCCCTTAGGGCAATTTTTTTGGAAAGGACGCCAAAGGCAGCCCTTGTAGTTATGGCAAGGATTCCTACACCCAATAAGAACATACCCAGGGTCTCAAGCGGGCCAAGATAGGGATCTTCTGGTGGGTGATAGGTGGTGTAGATGAGAAGGACTAGAATGAAGTAAATGAAATTAGCATACATAATAAACGGTTTCTTGCGTCTAGTTGCAACTCACCTGCCTGATAAGTGTGGTAAGTTACGGATTTGGGCTGTAAGCGCCTTTTATACCTATATAAACCAAAACAATATAAAATGACATACAAAAAACTGTACGGGGAAAAGCCAACTGATTGCAGCCTGGCAGAACCGCAGCTAATTTTCCCGGCCTGAATCTTCTGCCAAACAGCCGTCCTTTCCCAGAATCTTCTCGTGCAGTTTGACGAATCTTATTATTTGAGTTAGTAACCTTTAACGAAATCGCCCGGTTGATGGGTTTCAGACATAGCATTTTATGTTCAATTTTAAACAAAGGGAAACAACCACAACTTCTTGTATGGACCTCCCATCGGCTGAGATTCGCACTAGTCGCTGTCAACATCTCCAATGAAAGTTAAGAACGGAAAAGATTTTACTGCGGGGAGAGGACGCTTCGGCACCTTTGCCGGCGTGTTCACTCCAGCGGTCCTAACAATCTTAGGACTTATCCTGTTTCTTCGCATGGGTTGGGTGGTTGGTCAGGCCGGTTTGCTATGGGCCTTGGTCATCATAGCCATTTCCAATGCCATTTCCGCTATCACTGGCCTGTCGCTCTCATCCATTGCCACCAACATGAACGTCAGGGCCGGCGGAACGTATTACATGATCGCCCGAACCCTGGGGCTCCAGATTGGTGGAGCCATCGGTATTCCACTCTACTTCTCACAGGCCATTTCCGTTGCCTTCTACATCATTGGTTTTACTGAGGCCTTTACCTCGGTCTTCCCGACCTTCGACCCACAGACAACAGCTACTGTCTTAGCCCTGATCTTTGGTTTCATGGCATACGTGGGAGCAGACTTTGCCCTCAAGATACAGTTCGCTATTATGGGGATAATGGCCCTGTCCTTTATCTCGCTTTTTGCCGGAGGGTGGGGAGCTGAAGTCGTGCCTCATTTGTTGACTCCGCCGACTTGCACAGCATCGTTTTGGCAGGTATTCGCTATATTCTTTCCAGCTGTTACCGGCATCATGGTCGGCGTTAGCATGTCTGGAGACCTCAAGGACCCAACCAGAAGCATACCCCGAGGTACCCTGGGGGCCATCCTCGTTACTTCGCTGATCTATGTTGTCATTGCATTTTGGCTGGCTACCCATGCCACCACAGCCGAACTTGTTTCCGACAACATGATCATGCATAAGATTGCCCGCTGGCCGGTGCTCATTATCGCAGGCATCTGGGCCTCGACTCTCTCTTCGGCCTTGGGCAGCATCCTGGCCGCGCCCCGAACCTTGCAGGCCATATCCCAAGACCGGGCCGTGCCCAAGGTGTTGGGGGCCAGGCTAGGCAGCGCCACCGAGCCTCGTCTTGCCGTGATCGTCACATCTGCCATCGCAGTGGCTGTCATCTGGATGGGCAACCTCGACTTTGTGGCTCCTATCATCACTATGTTTTTCCTGAACACCTACGGCATGATCAACCTTATGGCCGGCATCGAAAGGCTGGTGGCCAACCCCAGTTTTCGCCCCCAGTTCAAGGTCCCCTGGATCGTATCCCTAATTGGTGCGATCGGCTGCTACGTGGCCATGTGTCTGATTAATGCCTCGGCTACTGTGGTGGCCATACTCATCAGTTACGGCGTGTTTTTGGTACTCCAACGCCGTTCGCTTCAGCAGGACTGGGGTGACGTGCGTAGTGGCATATGGTACACGGTGGCCCGCTTCGGCTTGGTCCGTCTGGACAGGGAACCTTGGCACGTAAAGAACTGGCGCCCCAACCTAGTCGTGTTTACCAGCCTATCCAAGTATCGGGAACACCTGATGGAATTAGGAGCCTGGCTTTGCAGCGGTCGAGGCGTGGCAACCTTCTGGCACCTCCTGCTGGGAGAAATAGACGGACTTAGCAAGCGGGGCCTGCGTACCACCTCTGTCAAACACATGGACGATTTCCTGAATGAACGCGGGGTGGTGGCCTTTGCCGAATCGACTATCGCAAATGACTTTCATACCGGGGTCGTAAACGTAATGCAAAGCCACGGCTTGGCAGGCCTTGAACCTAACACAGCCCTTTTTGCGTGGAGCAATGACCAGGCCACCCAGGCGGCCCAGCTCAATCTTATGGGCGATCTGTTGAGCCTGGGAAAGTCGGTCATGTTTCTCCGCTATGAGGAAAAGTACGGTTTTGGCAAGAAAAAGCGCATAGATATCTGGTGGCGGGGCCGGGACCGCAATGCCGAACTGATGCTGGTCTTGGCTCACATCATCCAGCAAAGCCGCCAGTGGGAAAGGGCCAAGATCCGTGTCTGCTGGCTGATGGACAAGGAAGCGGGCATACCAGGGGCCAAAGAACATATCGCAAAGATCCTCGCCCAAGTGAGGGTGGAAGCCGAACCCAAGATATTCCTCCGGTCGTCTCCAGACGAGCCATTCGATGCCGTACTGAGAAGGGCCAGTGGCCAAACAGACCTGATCATACTTGGCCTCCGTGCCCCTCAAGCAGGAGACATTGAACGGCAGGCAGAGGATATCAGGGCTCTCTTTCCAACCACGGCCACGGCACTTTTGGTTCGCAGCGGCGAGGTGGAGGACATACTTGATACCGAGAGGGGTGTCTGATCCTGTGGGGGTTCAGGGTCCAAGTTATCTCGAGAACTATTTGAGGCTTTGTGGTGAGGTTAGACGAGGTGTGCTTACTTCGGTTTCTAACCAGAAGAAAGGGGCGAGACCTTTGAAAAACCCCCTCTTTTGCCCAATTACTGCGTCAGGCTCAGATTTCGCACGTAGTGAAGCG
>JBEQLC010000129.1:0-5695 GCA_040326175.1 Desulfobacteria bacterium
GGCCCTAAACCCTGATCCACATTTTTGAGATGAGTTATAATCGAGCGCAAACAAAATGAAGCGGCCTTGGATCTGGAGCACCCTCAACTTTCGCTCAATTAGGGTACAATTATGATCATGCTTTAACACACTCTCACATCCATGGCTACCCATCTTTTTCTGCTCCGGCGCCACAAAGTCCATCCCTGTCTATCCATGAACTGCTACAGGGAGCTTCAATAACACGTCGCCGCGTTTGTTAGCCAAGCCTCTTGTCGATAAGCAGGGCCCATGGTGGTTATAGGCACTTGACAATAGAAAACAGGAAAAAGTGTAGACATACCCCCCGTAATGTAGTAATGTAATAGGTATGGTGAAAATACTTATGGAATGGAGGTGATGCAGTGGGAAGTGTTATCAAGAAACGCAAGAAAAAAATGCGCAGGCACAAACACAGGAAGTTGTTGGCTCGCACCAGACATCAAAGAAGGAAGAAATGATGGATATGACATCCGCACTATCTTCGCCAAAGAAAAGGCACCGCGCAAGGATCAAATGCACGGTGCCTTTCTTGTTGTTCTATCATCCAATTTCTATGACACTACGCCTAAGGCCTCAACGATTCTCGGCCTTGAGCAGTTCAACTCGCCCTTAACCTTCGCCTAATTCCCCATATATCCTTTCAGATACTTGAAAAACTCGGCATCTGTGGAAAGGACCAGTGAGGTTTCCTTGTCCATGGTCTCCCGGTAGATCTCCAGGGTCTTCACAAAGGAGTAAAAGTCAGGATCAAGTCCGTAGGCATCGGCATAGGTCTTTGTTGCCGTGGCATCGGCCTTGCCCATGATCTCCTGGGACGTCTTGTACGCCTCTGAGGTAATTCGCTTCATCTCCCTTTCCGTTTCCCCCTCGATCTTGCGAGCCTCTCCTTTACCCTCGGAACGGAATTTTTCCGCAATCTGTTTCCGTTCTGCAATCATTCGTCCAAAAACCGACTTCTGAACCTGCTCAACATAGTTGATCCGCTTGATTTTCACGTCCACCAACTCAATACCGAACTGGGCCAGTTTGGGCTGGGCTTGCTCCATGATCGCCTTGGTTATTTTTTCCCGGCCGATCTCGACCGTGCCAAGTTGTCTCTTATCCCTCGTCTCTTCCTGGTCCACTCCGGGCTCAAAAGTGTCCAGTTCTCGATTGGTTCGGCGCACGGTCTCTATGAGCGGATAGGAGGTGATCAGATTACGAACGGCCGGATCTATAATGTCGTCAAGCCGACCCAAAGCGCCCGTTACATTGTTAACGGTCTGGAAGAATTTCAAGGGATCCACAACTTTCCAACGAGCGAAAGTGTCCACCCAAATGAAAGTCTTGTCCAATGTCGGGATTTGTCCTGGATCGCCGTCCCACTCCTGGAGGTTCTTGGGAAAATAATTGGCATTCTGTATGAAGGGGATTTTAAAATAGAGGCCGGGGTCGGTTATGGGTTCGCCGATGAGCTTCCCAAACTGGGTCAGGACCACCTGCTCGGTTTCGTCTATCACGAACATTCCTCCAAAAGCAATGAGGACCACGATAATGACCGGAATAATAACTAATGCGCCTTTATTCATTTTGGGGTCCCCCCTTCTTTGCCTAAATTGAGTAAGGGCAGGAGGTTTTTCTGCTCAGCATCTATGATGTATTTCTTGCCCAATTTCGGAAACAGGTCCTTAAGCGCTTCCAGGTAAAGGCGCCTGCGCGTAACATCCTTTGCCCTGGCATATGCCCTATACTGCGCCGAGAACCTGGCAGCATCGCCTTTGGCGCGGTTGACCCGATCGAGCCCATATCCCTCAGCAGCCTTGATGGTCTTTTCAGCATTTCCCTTGGCAGCAGGGATGGCTTTATTATATTGCTCCCTCGCCTGATAGACCATGCGCTCCTTCTCTTGCACAGCCTGGTTCACCTCATTAAAAGAGGACTGGACAGGTCCTGGCACATTGGTCTTTTTCATCTCAATGGTCACCACGTTGATCCCCGTCTCTGCCTCATCCAGCTCCTTTTGCAGGAATTGCCGTGCCTCATCAGCAATCTCTTCTCTCTTGCTGATGACCTCATTAATGCTTCTGTCGCCCACAACCAGGCGCATCGTGGACTCTGACAAATCCCTGAGGGTGGTTCTCACATTCCGAACCCTAAAAAGGTACTTGTAAGGATCTTTGACCCTGTATTGCACAATCCAGGGAACAACCGCCACGTTGAGGTCCCCCGTAAGCATCAAAGATTCGTCCTCATAAGCCTCGCCAGGCGCGTACCGGGTCTGCACACCAGCCTCAAGCGTTCGCAAACCGAATTCTTCTTTATAAACAAAACGCACCTTCACCTTGGTGATTTTCTCAATACCTCGGGGAAGCTTAAAGTGGAGACCTGGCTCTACCGTGCGGACGTATCTGCCAAACCTCTGAACAATGCCCACTTCATCGAGTGCTACAGTAAAAAAAGCAGAGCTGCCAATATAAAGAGCGACAATAATAACCAGGATAATCCAGCCCCCTGGCAGCTTCAAATTCTTGAATTTTTGGACTGCCTCTTCCACCCCCGGTGGCATACCGCCACTGGACCCCTGGTGCTGCTGTTTCAACTTATCCCAATCCCAGGCCATAATATACTCCTACTTGTGGGTTTTTGAAAAAGGGCCGAACAATATAGTATGTGAACATAGCCACACGGTCAGCTATAGTCAAGGGAAAACGAACCTATAACCCATCTCAAAGACCCGTTCTTGAGATGGGTTCTAGTTCCTGTTGACAGCCAATACTTCGGCAGACTATAGGATTGGTCTAATATGACGCCTATCAGAAAGAAGATGAGCAGACCTGCACCACTTGGCACAACCTTGCAGCAGGCCATGGAGGCCGCAAGAATCGATGTTGATTTGGACGCGTACAGGCTCTGGCAGCATTGGGAAGACGTGGTAGGGCAGCCAATTGCTCAAAACACCCAGCCGGAAGCAATCAAAGGAAAATTGCTTCTGGTTAATGTCTCAAGTGCCCCATGGATGCAGCAGCTCCAATTCTTGAAGCCTGAGTTGATTGAAAAGCTTAACGAGGCCCTCGGAAAAGATCTGGTTGGTGACATAAGGTTTAAGATCGGCCCTGTGGATTCCGATCCATAATCGGCGTCCGTCACCCATTGGTGATTACTCATCCTGGGTCTTCATTCCCCTGTCACCTTTTTTGCTTCGTCCGTGTACCTTCCCTCTGATTCATAGATGATAAAGGGCGAATCTACCTCCAATCCTGGATTGCCATACTTTATCCCTTCTGCGACAGTCAGTATCGCCCCCGAGCGTCTTTTGGGGTGAATAAACCTAAGGCGCTTAGGTTCCAGCTTGAAGGTTCGCATATTTACAATAAGATCGATTGCGCGCTCGGCCGGATAGATGACTATGAGGCGACCAGAGGGTTTGAGCAGACTCTCGGCAACAGAAACCACATCCGAGAGAGAAGCCCTGATCTCATGCCGTGCCACTGCCCGCTCCTCCTCTGGATTGATCCGTCCCGAAAGTAATTTACGATAAGGGGGGTTGCTAAAAACAACGTCAACCGTTCCCGGATTCAGGTGTGACCTGAAATCTTTCATATCTCCGCGGATAATCGTAATACTGCCTTCCATATGGTTTTCATGTACATTTCTGGAAGCCAGTTCTGCCAGATCCTTCTGTATCTCAATCCCGTAAATGTGTGCTGAAGGAGTATGAAGGGAAAGAATCAGTGGGATGATCCCACAGCCGGTGCCTAGATCAACCGCGATATCTGTGGGCTTCAAGTGGACATGGTTTGCCAGGATTGCTGCGTCAACTGAAAACCGATAACCCTTCTTCTTCTGAATGACTTTCAGCCGACCTTGAAACAGACTCGTAGTAGTCATTGGCTACTCGTTACTAGTTGCTGGTTGCTCGTTACTGGTGATTGGTTTTGCTCGAAGATGTAGGATACCGGATATGTTTTCCACACATTCGCTGGATCACGTGGGTTCACCCGCATCCGGCATCAGGCATCAGGCATCGTCTGCTTGTCATCAATCTTATTAATGACAAGGCCGGTCATGACCTTGGGATAGAAATAGGTGGATTTCCTGGGCATGATGAGGCCGGCATCTGAGACCTCCTGGAGCTCATTGAGCCTGGTGGGGTTGAGAATAAGGGCCATGGGGCACCCTCCGCTATAAACTGCATCCAGAGCCTCGTCAACTGTACTGGGATAAAGGATAGACCGCTCGTCATCCAAGGCAGGCCCATTGAGGCCGAGGAGGTCCTCAAGAACCAGTTTTGTGACTACAGTGACGTCAAGCTTCCTAAGGGGTTCCGGGATTTCTTGGCCACGTACACCATCCGTCACCCTCTCTTTCATCCGAAGAACGTGAAAGGACTTGTCGTCCCGTAAGGCAGCCCCTATGACTGTGTTATTGCCACCTGTCATTGCTTTTTTCAACGAGGCTTTGTCAATCTGCTTGAGATCCATATGACCAATGTCCAGTGTTTCAATATCAAAATATGCACTGGCCTTATCGACAAAGTCCTCAACTGCCTGCTTCTTTACATCACAGATGACGCGATGGACTGGACGGAGGGCCATGCCGGGGTCTTGCATGCTTGTCAGATACATCATCACAAAATTACACGGATCATCGGGAGCTAATGTGGGCTGCCGATCCCGGTACTGGAGAGCGGTCCAATATCGATGATGTCCGTCGGCAATGTACACGGGGCGGTCAGCCAAACTCTCTCCAATTTCCTTGTGGATACTCTGATCGGTCACTCGCCAGAGCCGGTGGCGATAACCCTTGAGGTCTTCGAACTCAAGATCAGGTTGAATCGGTTCAATGGCAGTTCGGAGTAATCCAAGGATTGAGTTGTCACCGTCTGAAAATACTGAAAATATTGGGCTGAAATTCGCCCGGGATGCCTCAATGAGCTTAAGCCTGTCCGCGTTGGTGGCGGAAAAGGTCTTTTCGTGGGGCCGTATAATCCCCTCTTCAAACCTTTCCAGTCCGACTAATGAAATGAAACCTAACCGGGTATGAACCGCATCATCCATTTTGAAGTCGGTCTCGGTCACATAGAAGGCAGGGTCTTGATCCTGTTTCAGTATCCCTTCCTCAAGCCAACTGCTGAACGATTGTGCTGCTCGGGTATAACGATTATTATGCTCGGTATCCTCCGGGAAAATCTCACCCAGGATCAAGCGAATCATGTTCTGAGGGTGTGCCTTGTAGTACTCTTGTTGCTCCTCTCCTGAAATAACATCGTGAGGCGGCGTAACCACCGCCTTTAGATCAGGCACTTTCTCTTGGTTATATAGGACCCCCCTGAAGGGGCGTATTCTGGCCATATGTAAGTGCTCCTATTGGAATGTCTCGAAAGCTCTGCTTCGATTTGGGCAATTTAACATCTTAAGGAAACGTATCAACCGCTGGAAAAATCCGAATATCGTGCTTCGATATTCGGATTTCGAATTTCAATGCTGCTGCAAATAGATGAAATACACTACTGTTTCAAACTGCCAATTTAAACCATACAGTTCATGAGAGAGTGTACTACCTAAAGTGATCGGTTCCAGGTTCAGGGTTCAAAGGTTATAGTCTACTGATATCCTTAACTTTATCCGCCTTCGCAGAAGACCACGGGCTTGCCCGTGGATGAATGCGCAAACAATCAATATGCTACGGCGCGATG
>JBEQLC010000012.1:0-16679 GCA_040326175.1 Desulfobacteria bacterium
AAATACCTCAAGGCTTTTGCCCAAACCTTTAGATATTTCGGGCCAACTCTTTTTCAGGATTTCTTCCCATTATCTTCAATATTGGGGAAGTCAAGATAACAGAGTCATATCATAAGATTCTGAGGCTTACCAGGATGGGAGATTATAGACTGACTGAAAGAAGTTCGCCATCACTGTCATGTTAGCAAGTCAGCTTTTTTTTGCAAAAAGCCATTGTGCCTCAAAAGGCTAATCCGTCTACCGATGACGGCTGTGCCCAACTAACTCTATACTACAAATAGAGGCCCTAATAAGAAAAAACACAACATATTGTATTTTTTCTTGTGCTTTGTTAATCGGTGTGTTATGGGACGGCTTCATTGTGAAAGGCAAGAACGCCTATGTGAACTGTAGAAGGGAGGTTTTATGAGAATCATAGCGAGTGCCAATCAAAAGGGGGGCTGTGGGAAAACAACCACAGCCATTAATCTGTCATATTTCTTAGCCGGGAAAGGCGAAAAGGTGCTGCTCATAGATTTTGATCCTCAGGCTCACGCAACCATGGGGCTGAACATCGATCCATCTGATCTTAAAATCAGCATGTACGATGTGGTCAGGCCGTGGCACAATGGTTCTACAGGGATAAAGGATATTCTCATCCCCATAGGGGAGAATTTTGACCTTGCTCCATCAAGTGCATCCCTCAGTGCCGTCGAGCAGGAGCTCTCAGGACTGACAGGAAGGGAGAGCAAGCTTTTGCGCGCTATCGAGGCACTTCAGAAGACATATAACTATATCATCATTGACTGCCCCCCGAGCATTGGCCATCTTTGCTTCAACGCGCTTCGGGCCTGCGGGGAGGTCATTATCCCGATCGACTTGAGCCTTTTTTCTCTTCGCGGTGTTTCCAAACTCCAAGAAATGATCACGGCCCTAAAAGAAAAGCTCGACCATGACACTAACGCTCGCGCCTTGATTACCATGTACGATAATAGGACACGATACTCCAGACAAGTTTTTGACGAAGTAAAGGAGGTATTTCAGGAAAACATGTTTGAGACGGTCATCCGTTACAATATTCGTCTGAGGGAGACAGGCGATTGCGGCTTACCGATAGGGGAGTACGATAAACATGCCATGGGTTACAAGGATTACGAAGACTTAGCTGAAGAAGTGATTCGCTCACAGGTCACCGAGATGAATCAGGCGTCGATAGGCGAACATCCCCCTCATATCCACGAATCCCTTCAACAGCACGTGACTGAACATGTTGGAGACGAATTAGCATATTCGGCTTACATCATGAAGGAGAATACGCAAACCGACTGAAGGTCCATGAACCAGGGGCAACATTCGTAAAGAGATGAAAGGCCCTGACCGCACATACCCGCCAACGAAGGAGCCCGCTCTAAATGGAAAAGAAGGAAAGAGGCCGGGAATTAGAATGCGTATCAGACCTGTTCATTTCGTCGGGTGAGGAGGAGGAAGTACCCGACGAAGAGCTATTGGAATTCAAAGGGACATACGCGGATCAAACAGAGGATGATTTCGAGGTCGAAGAAACGGTAAGCGTTCGGAAAAGAATTACATATCCAGCTTCCGAAAAGGCCCAAGAAAACATCAGGAGATGCCTCTATGAGCATCTCAAAGACGACTACACCATAAACCGCATCGAATTAATAAAAAGTACCGAAATCCTCAAACTAAGAAACATGAAGAGCAAAAAAGAGGAGATAATCATTGTTCTTAATCCCTCTGAATCTCATTAAGAACCCATCCATTTCATTAAAAGACAGAAAGACTCAACCTGGCTACCGGACCAGCTTTTTCTAACGTTTGTCCGCTTGCCTCCCCCCTATATCCCGTCTAGAATGACCGTCTTTCCGCAGTTCAAAATCTTGATGGTAGGGATTAACGGTTACATTCGAAAACCATGCATATCTTTCCATTATCTCTAATGTCCAAAAAGTCACGATTGCATATGCATATCATAACTTTTCGTGAGGTTCGAAGGTCGGGCTTTCTGCCTTGCGGCAGCCCTTATTGCACGGGGAGCGGGCCGGTCAAAGCACGCGGTGCTTCGATCCGCCCGGATGGCAGCAACTAGTGCCAGCCGAACATTGTGCTCCGGTCGAGGCTCCGGTATTGGATGGCCTCTGAGATATGGTGCGCGGCTATCTTTTCCGTCCCCTCCAGGTCGGCAATGGTTCTTCCGATACGTAGGATGCGGTTATAGGCCCGGGCCGAGAGTCCCAGTTTGTCGATAGCCGCTTCAAGGAGGCGTGAGGAATCCCGATCAACTGGACAATATCTTTTAATCTGGCGGTTGTTCATCTGGGCATTGCAGTGAATCTTGGTCCGTTTCAACCTGTCGGACTGTATGGCACGGGCCCGCTTCATGTTCTTTTTGATATCGATGGAGGTTGTCGAGTCGTCTTGACTGGCAAGCTCCCTGTATGGAACAGCGGGCACCTCCACGTGAATGTCTATACGATCCATGAGTGGACCGGATATCTTTGACCGATATCGATGAATCTTTGTGAAAGTGCACGTGCACTCATGATTAGGATCAGAAAAATATCCACACGGGCAAGGATTCATGGCAGCCACCAGCATGATCGTTGCCGGATAGGTAATACTGGTAAGGGCCCGTGCAATGGTGACGTAGCCGTCTTCCATGGGCTGACGCAGTACCTCAAGCACGTGTTTCTTGAACTCCGGCAGTTCATCCAGGAAGAGCACCCCGTTGTGCGCTAAGCTCACCTCTCCAGGTCTTGGGACATGCCCTCCGCCGATGAGGCCGGCGTCGGATATGGTATGGTGTGGAGAACGAAACGGCCGATGTGTGATCAGCGCTTGAGACTCCTTGAGCATGCCCAGTACGCTGTAAATCTTGGTTGTTTCAATCGCCTCTTCAAAGGTGATAGGGGGCAAGATGGTTGCCAGGCGTTTTGCCAACATGGTCTTCCCTGCCCCTGGCGGGCCAATCATAATGAGGTTATGACCACCTGCTGCTGCTACTTCCAAAGCCCGTTTAACATGCTCTTGGCCTTTCACGTCACAGAAGTCGATGTCGTCCTCGCGTGCTTCCTGAAAAATCGCGTCGATATCGACAGACTCTGGATGTATGGTCCTCAAGCCGTTCAGAAAATCCACCAGCTCACCCAGGGTTGGAACGGGGAGGACTTCTATACCATCCACCACGGCCGCTTCACTGGCATTCTCTTTTGGAAGAATCATGCCCCGAAAGCCGGAATTCCTGGCCAGTAAGGCTACTGGGAGCGAACCACGCACCGGTTTAATGCGTCCGTCAAGAGAGAGTTCGCCTAGAATCAGGTACTCAGTGAGTCTACCCTGGGGCAACACCCCCGTGGCCGCTAAGATGCCCAATGCTATGGGAAGGTCAAAACCGGTCCCCTCCTTCTTGATATCAGCAGGTGCCAGGTTAACCGTGATGCGATCGTCTGGGAACCTGTAGCCGGAATTGTTAATTGCAGCTTTGACCCGGTCTTTACTTTCCTTGACGGCAGCCTCTGGAAGACCCACGGTGGTGAAGGTTGGCAGTCCTTGTCTAATATCAACCTCTACCTCCACGGTGTAGGCATCAACCCCGAGGACCGCGCTGCTCAAAACCCTGGCAAGCAAAAACACCCTCCCTTCATAACACTTCGATTTTTCAGGGATTAGCAAAGACCCCTCTTAAAGGCAAGCATTATGTGAATCAGCAGAGGAAATCCCACTGATCCGCCTGATTGTCATAAGAAAGTCCAGAAAAGACGGATTTTGTTGCAAAAAAGACACAACTTCCATATAAGGCGTGTGTCTTTCTACACATGACAGTCGGGTGGTGCCAAGAGACACAACTGCGAGGCCAAAGAGAAATGCGGAGGTCATCATGGTACTTCCTCATTTATATTCAACAGGTTATCTGTCGAGCTGAAGGCCGCTCGGCCGATATTTTCTCATGTGGTACGTCTATTGCTAAAGAGACACTATGTTGTCTTAAGAACGCGTTTATGACGCATTCTCTCCACGAGAACGATGGATTGATCAAGAACTAGAAGGATATTCTTTATGCATACCAATCAACGGACCATAGCTAGAAGCGTCGAATGCTTCGGTATCGGACTGCACTCAGGCAAGGAAGTCAATGTGACTATCAAACCTGCACCGGTCAACCATGGCATCAAATTCGTTCGGATGGATCTGCCCCACAAGCCGGTTATCGGCGCCCATTTCCGAAATGTTGTCGATACAAGTCTCGCAACCACCCTTGGAGCAGATGGAGTGATTGTTTCCACCGTTGAGCACCTGATGGCCACTTTTGCCGGGCTCTCGATCGATAACGCCTTGGTGGAAATGGATGCATATGAGGCCCCCATCATGGATGGCAGCGCTGAGGCTTTTACCTCCATGTTACAGGGAGCCGGAATCAAGACCCAGTCCGGGAAACGTTACACGTTTGTCGTAAAGAAACCGATTGAGATGGAAGATGACGGCAAGAAGGTCGGGCTTTACCCCTCGGACACCCTTAAGATTAGTTACACCATAGAGTTCGACCACCCGCTTGTGAAGCGTCAGTCATACAGCATTTCGCTGACTGACAGTCTTTTTGAAAAGGAGATCAGCCGGGCCAGAACCTTTGGATTCTTGCATGAGGTCAATTATCTGAAGCAAAACGGATTTGCCAGAGGTGGTTCCCTGGAAAACGCCGTGGTGCTGGACCAGGAAGGCATATTGAATGACGAAGGACTCCGGTACGAAGACGAGTTTGTCCGCCACAAGGTGCTCGACTGTATTGGTGACCTTTCCCTGCTCGGCATGCCTTTTGTCGGTCACATCGTGGCCCATAAATCCGGACACGCCCTTAACCATGCCCTCTTAAAAAGATTCATCGATCAAAAGGCATGCTGGGAAACCGTGCATGCCCCGATTGTCTCCCCTTGATTGAGATTCGGGATACCATACGGGATGTGAGATAGGATACGAGCAGACCGTAGACCCCAAATCGCACATCTCAAATCCCAAGTCGCACATCCTGCTAAATCCCTTGCAATTTTAGATATATTTGGTTATTTTAGGCCCCCATGCGGAAAAGGATTTTCATATTCGTACTCTGTCTGTCTTTGCTGATTTCCAGCGTAGCCTGGGGGCAGGATGCCAGGATAACTGATGTCATCGTCACCAACACCAGGGATGATCTCATATTGTACTTCAGGGTACAGGGCTGTTTCACCCAAGAACTGCAACAGGCGATCTTGAACGGTGTTCCCACCACCTTCACCTTCTTGGCTTCCCTCGACCGGGTTCGAAGTTTTTGGAACGACAAGAATCTATCCAGCCTGGAGATCCGCCACACTGTCAAGTATAATAACTTGAAGAACGAGTTTGCGATTACACGCAGCGAACATAATAACAAAGCGGTTATTGTTGAAACCCTGTCTGAAGCTAAGAGGGTTATGGCAGAGGTTGAAAATGTCAGGATTTCTGAGCTTAAACTCCTTGAAAAGAATCGCCGTTACCAAGTCAGCGTAAAGGCAGAGCTTAACAAGATCACTCTCCCGTTCTATCTGCATCACGTATTTAGGTTCTTCCTGTTTCTGTGGGATTTTGAAACTGACTGGCACACGACTGACTTCATATACTAAGACCTGACTCCCATGACACAAATATCAGAAGAAGCCAGACGCCGCAAGCGTGAACGGATCATAATGTTGATCCTTGTCGTGGTGGTAGGTCTCATTTCCTATGCAGAAACCAGGGTCGTCCGTTTTGGGGCAGGGCTGCCCATTTCCAACACAGTCGTCATGTTCATCCTCATCAACATCAACATGCTTGTGTTGCTGTTGTTGATCTTCCTGGTCTTCAGAAATGTCGTGAAGCTTCTCTATGACCGCAAACGAAAGGTCATGGGGGCGAAGCTGAGAACCAAACTGGTGGTCGCCTTTGCCAGCCTTTCCTTAATTCCCACCATCCTGCTCTTTTTCTTTTCGGTCCAATTCATAACCTCCAGCGTTGCGTTCTGGTTCAATGTGCCCGTGGAACACTCTCTGGAAAAATCTTTAGATGTTGGCAAATATGTCTATAAGCGTGCCACTGACAATAATCGTTTTTATCTGGAACGGCTTGCCTATCAAATTGTACGCAGGGATTTGCTGTCTGAGGAGAGTAGAAAGGCCCTATCCCGGTATATCCGAGTTGCCCAGAGAGCTTTTAACATCAACGCGATCGAGGTCTATTCCACCCACTCAGAGCGACTGGCACTCGCCCTGGATGCAGACATGGAAGGAAGTCCATTTAGTGCCGTGTCGGCAGATGCAATACAGAAGGAATTGCACGAGGTCAACTTTACTACACTGTCAGGCCATATCCCTTCGGGTGAAATCGTCAGAACCCTCGGATGTATTCCGTTTAATGCAGATCCGGATGAAGCCATTGGTGTAGTGGCTGTCACCACCCTTATTCCTCCCAGCCATTCACAGAACCTGGCTGCTATCTCGCGCGGATTTGATCAATACCAACAGATGAAGATGGTGAAATGGCCCATCCAGGTCAGCCACCTGGTAACACTCTCCATTGTGGCCTTACTGATCATATTCTGTGCCACCTGGTTTGGATTCTACTTGGCAAAGACCCTGACGATTCCCATCCAGGAACTAGCCGAAGGAACAAGACGCGTGGCTGAAGGAGACCTGAACTTTACCATAGACAGGAGCACAGATGATGAGATGGGTACGCTGGTCAATTCCTTCAACAAGATGACCCGTGATCTGAGGGCGGGCAAGCAACAAATTGAACTATCGGCCCGCCAACTCAGAGAACGAAATCTTGAGATCGAACAGAGGCGACTTTATACGGAGACGGTCTTGAGAAATGTCTCTACCGGTGTCATTTCACTCAATGCTTCGGGTTTCATTTCCACCATCAACAAGTCAGCAGAGAAAATGCTTGGACTCAAAGCCGAGCAGGCACTAAATAGAAGTTACAAAAAGGCTTTAAGTCCTGAACTGCTGGAATTAGCCGAAGGCTTGCTGGAAGACCTGGAAAACAGCCCTGAGAACTCGGTCGAAAGACCAGTCAGGGTCACCATTGATCAGGCGGCCCGCGTTTTCATGGTCCACGTCACAGCCCTAATAGACGACAAAGATCGTTACATGGGGATGGTCGCTGTCTTTGACGACCTTACTGAAATTGAAAAGGCCCAAAGGATGGCAGCTTGGCGCGAGGTAGCTCGGCGTATTGCTCATGAGGTGAAAAATCCCCTCACGCCCATAAAGCTTTCTGCACAAAGACTCAGGCGAAGGTATGGGGATCAGATCGTAAGCGACGAGGCTGTTTTCATGGAGTGTACCCAGACGATAATCGATCAGGTAGATCAGATAGGAAACCTTGTCAACGAGTTTTCCGCCTTTGCCAGACTGCCTGCGGCGACCCCTGAGCCATGCCAGTTGCCCGAGATTGTGGAAGATGCTGTGGCGCTATACCGGGAAGCGCAGCCCAACATATTGTTTGAAATTCATTCAGAGCGGGATATTCCACAGCTCAATTTAGACCGAGAGCAGATGAAACGTGTCATGATCAACCTGATTGACAATGCCATCGGGGCCATGGACGGCAGGGGATCTATTGGAGTGACATTGAGCTATGATACGATACTCAAGATTGTGCGATTAGAACTGAGTGATACAGGAACGGGAATATCACCAGAAGACAAGATTAGGCTCTTTGAACCCTATTTTTCAACCAAGAAGACCGGTATGGGACTGGGACTCTCTATTGTTAGCACCATTGTTGAAGACCACAACGGATTCATCCGGGTCCAGGACAATAAACCAAGAGGGACAAAGTTCATTATAGAATTGCCGGCATAGCGATTGACAATTGACCGGTGACGATTGATTATTGACCCGTGACAAACAACTGTTAAGGAGCAAAAACGTGTTTCCAACTATATTAGCTGTTGACGATGAGTCCACCATACTTCAGTCGCTGAGCGGCATACTTTCTGATGAAGGGTTCGAGGTTCTGACTGCCTCTAACGGATACGAAGCCTTGAAGATCATAGAAGCAGAATCCCCAGACCTTGTTCTTTTGGATATCTGGATGCCGGGCATCGACGGCATAGAAACACTTCAGGAAATCAAGAGAACCAACCCTTTTCTTCAGGTGATAATCATCTCCGGTCACGGTACCATTGAAACAGCTGTTAAGGCCACGAAACTGGGCGCTCATGATTTCATTGAAAAACCGCTTTCCATTGAAAAGGTTGTGGTGACGATCAACAATGCCCTGCACTTCAGGCAACTGGAGGAGGAGAATCGTTTCCTGCGCAAGAAGACCCTTGAAAAACATTCGATTACCGGAAACAGCCCTACGATCAGGGCTCTGAAGAAGCAAATTGCCGTGGCCGCACCCACCAATGCATGGATCTTGATCACTGGTGAGAACGGAACCGGAAAAGAACTCGTGGCCCGCACCGTTCACCAAATGAGCCATCGTGCAGACAAGCCGTTGATTGATGTGAACTGCGCTGCCATACCGGATGAGCTGATAGAAAGCGAGCTCTTTGGCCACGAGAAGGGGGCGTTTACCGGGGCTACTACCAAAAAGAGAGGCAAATTTGAAATTGCCAATGGCGGTACGATATTCTTGGATGAGATAGGAGACATGAGCCTCAAAACGCAGGCCAAGATCCTTAGAATTCTGCAAGAGCAAAAATTTGAACGCGTCGGCGGTACCCGCACTCTCACGGTGGATGTAAGAGTCTTAGCAGCAAGCAATAAGGACCTGGAAGAAGAAATCGAGAAAGGAACGTTTCGAGATGACCTGTACTACCGGTTGAACGTCATCCCAATTGAAGTTCCCCCTTTGCGGAACCGGACCGATGACATTCCATTGCTGGTAGAGACCTTTCTGCAAGGGTTTCATAAAGAGGGATGCGGCGATTTGAGGACCATGACGCCCGAGGCCTTTAAGCATCTCCAAGAGTATCCCTGGCCGGGCAATGTTCGGGAGCTCAAGAACCTGGTGGAAAGAATGGCCATCATGACAGAATCGGAAGTTATCGACGCCGCTGATATCCCCCTCTCGTACAAGCGCAAAGGCCCTGTAGTTCCCGATGAGGGGATGCTTGGAGCTGATTCACTGAAAGAAGCCAAGAAACAGTTTGAAATGGCTTACATCATGCGCAAGCTTTCCGAAAATGAAAATAACATTTCTCAAACCGCAGACTCCATTGGCATCGAGAGGAGCCATCTCCACAAGAAGATAAAGTCCTTTGGTCTTTAATTGTGACAGGAAGAAAGTGACCCCTAACGACAAACATTGGAGTGTGAGTGAGAGTTACCGGTGGCATTTTGAGAGGGAAAAAGCTTGGCCCGTTGCGGGGACTGGAGATCAGGCCTACCACAGACTACTTAAGAGAATCAATCTTCAACATTCTTGCTGGGGGGGTGGGAGATGCGGTGGTCCTCGATCTGTTCGCCGGCACAGGCAGTCTCGGGATAGAGGCCCTCAGCCGAGGAGCTGCTACAGCCGTGTTTGTTGACAAGGCCCCTCAGGCCATAAAAACACTCACTCGAAACATTTGCTCTTGCTCCCTGGAAGCACAAAGCACCATATTGAAACGGGATGTACTGAGGGGATTGAGTTTCTTGAAGTCAATCGGCCTGGCCTTTGACTTGGTATTTATTGATCCTCCTTATGATAAGGGTTTTGTCGAAAGAACCATGCAGCGTTTGGATCGTGCGCAATCGACATCAGATGAGGCCTCTATCATCATAGAGCACAGCGAACGAGAGACACTGCCAGAACAAGTGGCGAGTTTTATCCTGAGTGACCAGAGGCATCACGGGAAAACCCTTGTCTCCTTCTACAGGCCTGTGTTATGAGGAATGTTGCTGGCCGCCCATGAACGAAGAGCTATATTAGACTCTGGGAGATATGTGGGACATAAATGGGAAAGATAGCTGTTTATCCTGGATCATTTGACCCTGTCACCAATGGACATTGTGATGTTGTCCACCGCGGGCTTTCACTTTTCGACAAGGTCATTATTGCCGTAGCCGAAAACGGAACCAAGGACCCGCTGTTTACTGTAGATGAGCGCCTGGAGATGCTGACGGAAACCTTTAAAGAAGCGCCTGGTGCTGAGGTGGATAGCTTTGACGGGCTCTTGGTTGATTATGTTGCAGAGTGTCAGGCAGATGCCATCTTGAAGGGCCTTCGAGCGGTTTCTGACTTTGAATATGAATTTCAAATGGCCCTGATGAACCGCAAACTCAACAAGAATATTCAAACTGTTTTTCTCATGACGGGGTTGCGGTGGATTTTTATCAGCTCCTCGATTATTAAGGAGGCCGCTCGTTTCGGAGGAGAGACCCGTGGCATGGTTCCTGACTTTGTTGCTGAAAAACTGCGGCAGAAATTCAGTAAACCCTAACGTTGCAAAAGTCGAGGATGCCGGAGATCCAAGGCGCCAAAGGTGAAGCCATAGTGAGCTATTGCGAACCTTTGGCAACACAGGAGATACGGTATCATCGGCTTTCCCGAAGGGTAAACAATAGGCTGAACAAAGCATTGAACAACCATATCACCGGAAGTGATTTTCTCGACAAGCCTCAAAACTGCTGCAACTGGTGGACATTATTGGTTACTTAATATTTCAGGCATGTTGTATATGCAACATTAGGGTAAAGCCTGATTTGCGACTAACAACAGTTTTCTCTCCATGTGTCACCGACCGGTCGCATAGTACTTGTCATTGAGATGGACCTGTGGAGACTCCAAATATTCTGTAGGGTGGTTGAGCTGAAAAGCTTTTCCAAGGCGGCTAAGGCAGTCTATCTTTCCCAACCCACCGTAAGCAGCCATATTAAAGACCTGGAAAATCATTTCGAATGCAAGCTCGTCGATAGACTGGGAAGAGAAGTCATTCCTACCAAGGCAGGCAGTCTCCTTTATGATTATGCAACAAAGATTATTGCCCTGAAGCAAGAAGCTGAAAATGCCCTTACTGAATTTCATGGCAAGGTCAAAGGACATCTGACCATTGGCGGAAGCACGATACCGGCCGGTTATATCCTCCCCCCCCTACTGGGGAAATTCAAGGAAGACTATCCCGGGGTCGTGGTTACCCTTATACAAGGCGACACGAAAAGAATCATCAGGGATACACTTGAAGGAAATGTAGAGCTCGGGATTGTTGGCGCAAAGGCCCGAGAAGTTCAGCTCGTCCAGAAGAAGATCATAGATGACGAGATGTTTCTCATAGTTCTACGAGAGCACAGTTGGGCAAATAAAGACTATGTTATGATGGATGAAGTTATCAGAGAACCGTTCATATTGCGTGAACCTGGCTCTGGCACCCGCAAGTCGATGGAGGAGGTGCTGGAGAAAGGTGGTCACCCTCTTGGTGCCCTGAATGTCGTGGCCGAGATGGGGAGCACGGAAGCCATTCGCCAAGGGATAAAGGCGGGAGTGGGGGTTTCCATTCTCTCTGAACGCGCTGTGGGCGAAGAACTGGCCGCAGGAAGCCTTAAGAAGGTGAAGATCCACGGGCTATCATTTGAAAGAGCTTTTTATCTGACGGTTCACAAACATCGAACCCAATCTCCTTTGTGTCGAACCTTCATAACGTTCCTGGATCAGGAATCGGAGATTGAGTAAAGCCGGCGCATTCCTCGTCCTGATGTTGTCGGGATTGCAGGGAACTCTGGCAACTATTTGAAGCTCCCTACAGCCCCGATAAGACGGGATCTCCGCCACAATTCCGGCGGACAGGTCCGCTTTGCTACGACAAGCTGCGGGGAATGCGCTCGCTGTGGCAGTTCAAAGTAACTCATGACCCGCAAGCAAGATAGCTTATGACCAAAACTATTTCTCCAAATGCCTTGGTCGTTCTTAAACGGCGATACCTTAAGAAGGACCGAAGGGGAAAACCCGCGGAGACGCCCCAGGACTTATTCAAAAGGGTGGCCCGCAGCGTTGCCGCAGCCGACGCCAAATTTGATCCCAAGGCCGACATTCGGAGAACCAAACAGGAATTCTATGAATTAATGGCAGAGTTGGTTTTCATTCCTAATTCCCCAACCCTGATGAATGCCGGGCGTCGGTTGGGACAGCTAGCTGCCTGTTTTGTTCTGCCGGTTGAGGACTCCATCGACAGTATCTTTGAGACACTGAGACATACGGCGATGATCCACAAGAGCGGTGGGGGAACCGGCTTCTCCTTCTCTCGCATACGTCCCGAAAATGACACTGTCCTATCAACACGCGGGATTTCGAGCGGTCCGATTTCTTTCATGGCGGTGTTTGATGTCGCTACCGAAACCGTGAAGCAGGGAGGTACCAGGCGAGGAGCCAACATGGGGATTCTACGAGTGGATCACCCGGATATTGAGGCATTCATTCAGAGCAAGATCAACCTACACAGACTTAACAACTTCAATATCTCTGTTGCCCTCACCTCTTCGTTTATGGATGCCCTGGCTGCTGACAAGGACTATGACCTTGTCAACCCGAGAACGGGCAAAGTTTCAAAACCGACTTCCGCAAAAGCCATCTTTGACAAGATTGTTCGGGCGGCCTGGCAAAGCGGAGAACCAGGGATCATTTTCCTTGACCACATAAACCGAGACAATCCAGTCCCACAACTTGGCGAAATCGAGGCTACAAATCCCTGCGGCGAACAACCGTTGCTTCCTTACGAATCGTGTAATCTTGGCTCGATCAATCTGTCTGAGATGATAAGTGGCGGCAAATTGAACAAGACCAAACTCAGACACACAGTTCAAAGCGCAGTTCACTTTCTTGACAATGTTATAGAGATAAATAAATACCCACTGCGTCGTATCGAAGCCGTCAGCAAGGAGACGCGGAAAATCGGTCTGGGAGTCATGGGATTTGCCGATATGCTCATTAAGCTGGGCATAGCGTACAATTCGAAAAGGGCGATAAGGCAGGCCGAACAGGTCATGAGCTTTATCTTGCGTGAGGCAAGAAAGGCTTCAAGCGAGCTAGCCAAGAAAAGGGGAAACTTCTCTGCCTATGAGGGGAGTATCTTCGACGCCCCCGAGACTCCTCATATGCGAAATGCAACCGTAACCACTGTTGCCCCCACGGGTACCATAAGCATTATTGCTGGATGTTCGAGTGGAATTGAACCCATCTTTGCAGTGGCGTACGAACGCAGGGTTCTAGATGGAGAAGCCTTGTTTGAGATGCATCCGTTATTTGAACAGATGGCAAGGCAAGATGGCTTTTACAGTAAGGAACTGGCTGAACAGATCGCTGAAACCGGTTCGATTCAGAATATCAAAGGAATTCCCAATAAGATAAAGCGCCTCTTTGTAACAGCTCACGATGTTGCACCAGAGTGGCACATCAGAATACAGGCAGCTTTTCAAAAGTACACCGACAATGCTGTATCCAAAACAGTCAACTTCCCTCATGATGCCATACCTGATGACATAGAGAAAGTGTACAGGCTCGCGCATGAAACTGAGTGCAAGGGTGTAACGATTTATCGTTACGGAAGCCGTGATCGCCAGGTACTCAATATAGGCCGGGAGCAAGTTCAGCAGCCCACGGAAACTGAGACGAGGTTTGGCCAACCAGGGATTGTGCCGCGAGTGCGTCCTATTCGGACTAGCGGCTGCACAGAACGAATCAATACCGGTTGCGGCAAACTATACGTAACGATCAACGAAGACGAACGGGGTATATGTGAAGTCTTTGCCCAAATGGGAAAGACGGGAGGATGTGCCTCTTCCCAGATCGAAGCGGCGGGAAGACTCATTTCCCTGGCCCTGCGCAGCGGTGTCAAGGTGGAAGCCATTCTCAAGCAGATCAATGGCATTCGATGTCCGACGCCCATCTGGCAAAATGGAAAAATGGTACTCTCCTGCCCAGACGGTATCTCTCAGGTAATTAAGAATTACACACAGATCAGCACCACAGATATGCCTTCTCTGATGGGGGCCTGCCCTGACTGCGGAGGGGCGGTGGAGCACGAGGGGGGATGTCTGGTCTGTCGTTCCTGCGGGTTCTCCAGGTGTAGCTAACGCATTAGAACCCATCTCAAAAATGCGTCTAAGGCCCCATGGCGGCGTTGCGCGTCGGCTCAAAATGCTCACATACTGCCGTGTATGCTGCGCTTTCTCGCCGCCCCGCGTTTGCTGAGAACCTTTATCTTATAAATAGGTCCGAAGTCCCGCCGTCAGGCGGGGCCCTGAACCCCGATTCACATCTTTGAGATGGATTCTGGCATTTCACACATCAACCGCTCAACAAAACATCGCTATCTCCATTCTTCTTCTCAGCCAAAAAGTTCAAAGAAAAGACGACTAAAAACCCGACAACGATCAAGGAAAGAGCTATCATTAATTCGCTGTCCCATTGAGACGGCAAGATATTGGCCTGGGCCGTAGCAATTACATTTCCATGGGCATCCTCCAAGCTCTGCAAGGTCTTTTTCCAGGGCCAGATCTTCCTCAGTGAACCTAACATTAGACCGGTTAAGAGGGCTATTGTAATATCGTGGTATCTATTGAAAAGCCAACTGAGCAGGCGAACGAATGTGGCCAATCCTATGCCTGCTCCGGCAGCCACCAGCAAAAGTGTGAAAATATCTCTATTATTTACTGCTTCGAGGACATAATGATATTTCCCCAAGAGGACGAGGATAAACGCCCCGGATATTCCGGGCAGGATCATGGCACATATGGCAATTGCCCCGCTCATAAACAAGAACCACGCCGTATCCGGCGTCTTTGCCGGAACCATCCCCACGAGAAGATAGGTAAATAACGCCCCCAGTCCTATCCAGACAAAGATTAATGCGGTCCATTTACGAAGGTGCTTGCTCACGGTAAACACTGAGGCAACGATCAGGCCAAAGAAAAAAGACCAAATGAGTACGGGCTGGTTTTGAAGAAGCCAGGCCAGAATCCTGGCAAGCGTGAAGATGGCCGTAAGTATTCCAAGCCCTATTGCCAAAAGAAACTGCCACGACGCATGATCCAGAGCATCCTTTACTCTTAAGGAGAATAGCAGTCTCAAAAAGCTTAGATCAAAAGACTTGATGGATTTGATTAGTTCCTCATAGATCCCAAGGATGAATGCCATGGTCCCACCTGATACCCCTGGGACTACATCAGCAGCACCCATGCAAAACCCCTTCATAGTCAATCCGATGTAGGCCATGAAGGGGCGTTCAGAATTGATCGGACTATTCATCATAATGTGAATTCTCCGCCGTAAATATGAAGCCTCCCCGTCCTGAAGGGCGGGGGTTCTGCCCTACGGCAGCACTTCGTGCGCGTGGAACGAGCCGGTCACATCGCAGGAAATGACTGCAGCACCCAGGTGTAACTATGACATAACCGGAACTTAGCGGGAGGTATGCATGGATAGTGCACATCCGGAAACTCGGGCCTACTCTGCCTTCCAGCCATGCTCACCAATGAGCTTTACGAACCGACATCCTCCCAAATCGGTCTTGTGGACGCCGTCTTCGTCTCTGCGGAACTTGAGGAGAGTTTGGGAGAACCTGTCACCAACAGGGATAACGAGACGGCCACCTGGCGCAAGCTGTTGCACAAGCTTTTCAGGCACATCCGGTGCCCCGGCTGTGACGATGATCGCCTCAAATGGACTCTCATCGGGCCAGCCTATTGTCCCGTCGGAACATCTTGCAACGACATTGTGATATCCAAGCTGATCTAGGAGCTTGCGGGCCATGACAAATAACTCCCTCACCCTTTCAATCGTATAGACTCGAAAAACCGACTCAGCCAGTATGGCTGTCTGGTAACCAGAACCGGTCCCGATCTCAAGGACACGATCATCCTTGTTCAATTCAAGGGCTTGAGTCATCTCCGCGACGATATAAGGCTGGGATATTGTCTGGCCCTCACCAATGGGGAGTGGAAAATCCCCATAGGCCTGGTCCTGCAGAGCTTCACCTACAAAAAGATGGCGGGGAACTTTACGCATCGCCTCAAGGACCCCATGGTCATGGATACCACGGGTCGCGATTTGTGTGTCAACCATCTTTTCCCGTATACGCTTGAACTTCACCATAACCCCCAGCGACACCGCCCTTGCTTTAGAAGCCTTCGTATACCACCCTGCCTGGCTTGCGCTTCGGGGCAGGGGGTGACTCATCTGGATACCCCATGGGGATTACTGCGACAAGCGTCTTGTCACGAATACCCAAAAACTCGTTAATCTGGTCAGCCACGTGCAAAGGGCCTGTCATCCAACACGTACCCAGTCCCTCGGCATGGGCCGCCAGCAGAAGATTCTGTATGGCTGCAGCCACGGTCTGGACACTGGTTTCGGGCCTTTCCCTGGTCGGCTCATAGTAGGCAAAAACAAGAACCGGGGCGCCGCCGAGCCGGCGGAAGAATTTCTTTGCAGCT
Source organism: Desulfobacteria bacterium (assembly GCA_040326175.1). Lineage (GTDB taxonomy): Bacteria > Desulfobacterota > Desulfobacteria > Desulfobacterales. The sequence continues at coordinate 16,404 of JBEQLC010000012.1, forward strand.
TCCACGACTGGAGGCTTTTCCGCAAAAACCTCTTTGAGGACCGGCTCGATATAGCCATAGCTCTTGCTTGCCAGCCCAACAAGGGCTTCTTTTCTCTCTCCTGTGACTACCAAGAAATACCAGTTTTGCAGATTCATGCCAGATGGGGCCCAGGTTGCCATTTCAAGAATCCTGTCTAGGACTTCCTTGGGTACCGGATCTGGTTTGAACCTTCGAATGCTTCTTCGGCCCTCGATTGCTTCGTAAAGCTCCATAGGTCCATCCTCCCTGAAATGC
>JBEQLC010000130.1:0-5692 GCA_040326175.1 Desulfobacteria bacterium
CGATATCTCCTCCGTCCTTCTTTAGGGAAGGTTTTATCTCACGTTCCAAGGTTTCCTGAATGAGCTTGATTTTCTCAATATTCGTCAATCGGGCCGGCTTTCGGTGTACAACGTGCGGCTTGCCATGAACCTTATCAATTATTTCCTGTATCTTTTCATGACAGCTTTCACACCCTCCGCCTGCTTTAGTATAATCGGTGACGTCTTCGACCGAAGTCAGGTCGCTTTCACGGACGACCCGTTCAATTTCTACATCTGTAACGCCAAAGCACTCGCAGACTATCTCACCTTCAACCTTCTTTTCAGGCTCACCGCGAAAATGGCCGATCGCCTTTTCCAGGGCATCTCGACCCATGACAGAGCAGTGCATCTTTTCTTTGGGAAGCCCTCCAAGGTAGCGGGCAATATCTTCATTGGTTATCTTTTCAGCTTCTTCCAAGGTCATTCCCTTGATGATCTCGGTCAGGGCTGATGAAGAAGCAATGGCGCTTGCACAGCCAAACGTCTGGAATTTAGCTTCCTTGATCCGTCTCTGCTCATCCAGTTTGAAGGTCAGCTTCAACGCATCCCCACACGCGAGTGAACCCACCTCTCCCAGGCCGTCAGGGTCATCAACCTCCCCGACATTTCTGGGATGCAAGAAGTGATCTACAACTTTGTCTGTGTATTCCCACATACCAAGACCCTCCTATGTTCCTACATGTGCCCCTCTCATGACCCTTAGAGAGACTTTACACAACTCCTTGGAACGCTCCTCATGAGCTTTTTGGGGCACCCATCGGGGCGAAGCGAACGGCCCACGTCAGTGGGTAAATCCTGAACTGTCTGAGGCCCGTGGGCCGAGTTTAGCGCTACGCTTCACTGCGTGCTAGGATTTAGTGAGCAAGCCCCTATATGGGTCAAAAAGTTCATGTAACTAAGTGAAAAGGGGTTATGCAAAGGTCTCTCCTAAATGAATCAATCATGTTAGCCTGACAATAAGGCTAACAAAACAAGAGGCCGAGTTCTCTTAATATCACTAAGCAATGTTCTGTATGAAACGCTCCGGCACGTCCCGTATCCATATACTAAGCATTCTTCTGAAGAAAGGAAGATAGTACTTTTCATTCCTCGAACAGATCAGTGCTAATATATCGCTCACCAGTGCTGGGAAGTACCACTACGATTTGTTTCCCTCCATTTTCCGGTCGTTTGCCAATGTGCAGGGCAACCCACACTGCAGCTCCGGAGGAGATTCCACACATTATGCCTTCTTCCTTTGCGAGCTGCCTTGCCGTCTCAAATGCATCCTCATTGGTCACCGTGACAACTTCATCAATAATATTGACATTCAAAACATCGGGGACAAAGCCTGCCCCGATGCCTTGTATTTTGTGCGGGCCCGGCTTTCCCCCGGAGAGGACAGGAGAGTCTGCTGGTTCCACGGCAATGGCCTTGAACGATGGTTTTCTGTCCTTTATCACCTCTGACACTCCGGTGATGGTCCCTCCTGTCCCAACACCTGAAACAAAGATGTCCACAGTGCCGCCAGTTTCGTTCCAAATTTCCTCCGCAGTGGTCCTTCGGTGTATCTCGGGATTTGCTGGATTCTTAAATTGGTCGGGCATATAGGCGTCCTTGGTGCCGGCCAAAACCTCTTCTGCCTTTGCAATGGCTCCCTTCATGCCCTGCGCCCCCGGCGTAAGAACCAGTTCTGCTCCCAGGTGTTTTAAGAGCTTTCTTCGCTCAATGCTCATCGTATCGGGCATGGTTAAGCAGAGACGATACCCTTTGGCCGCACACACAAAAGCCAAAGCAATGCCAGTATTTCCGCTCGTGGGTTCCACAATGAGGGTATTCTTGTTAATCCGCCCTTCACGTTCAGCAGCCTCGATCATGGAGACGCCTATGCGGTCCTTAACGCTTCCAAGGGGGTTGAAATATTCTAATTTGGCCATGACGTCGGCTTCAAGATCTTGGACTACCTTATTTAGTCTGACCACAGGGGTGTTTCCAATGGTCTTTCCGATATCCGAGAAAACATTCGCCATGTCAGCCTCCTCTCATCAATGTCTTGTGCGAGGTATAGCCATAAACCAACAGGATACGTAGATAGGGAACTATGTGTATGTTAACCGAGGATCCTCCAAAAGCACCTTTGTATCCGCCGGCACCGATTCGGTGATCCAGACGTTTCCTCCTATCACAGATCGTGCCCCAATAACGGTATCTCCCCCTAAAATCGTTGCCCCTGCGTAAATAATCACGTCATCTTCGATATTGGGGTGGCGCTTCTTTCCTCTGAGACGTTTGCCGGCATCCTTTGGAAGCGACAGGGCCCCCAAAGTCACACCTTGATATATGCGCACATTCTTACCGATGACTGTTGTCTCCCCGATAACGACCCCGTTCCCGTGATCAATGAAGAAGCTTTCTCCGATCTCAGCGCCCGGATGGATGTCGATCCCCGTCATGGTGTGGGCATATTCGGTCATGATCCTGGGCAATAGGGGGATCTGCTGCTCAAACAACTGGTGAGCCATCCGGTAGACACTGATAGCAAAAATGCCCGGGTAGCTAAAGACAATTTCGTCATAGCTTCTGGCCGCCGGATCTCCCTCATATGCAGCACGTACGTCGGTCGCCAAAACCTCTCGCGTCTTTGGAATCGACTTCAGAAATGTACTAGCCTCTTCGTAGCCCAGGCTCACACATTCGATACAGGGTTGATCGTACCGCAGGCACTCATGCCGCAAACTGTGCGTAATCTGTTCTGAAAGACTTTCAAACAGGACATCAACCGACTGACCTACTTGATACCTCAGGTTCGCAGGGTGTAATTTCTCTCCGCTAAAGTATCCCGGGAAAAGGATCTCTCGCAGACGTGTCAGAATGTCAATCACTGACTCAAGGGACGGAATCAACTCGGCATCAATGTGCTCGAAACATCCCTCGTCGTGACAGCTCTCCACGATATTCTCGACAATCTTTGGGAGTTGTTCGCGGAATTGGGTGTGAGTCTGAAATCCGGTTCTGCATGCCTTAAGCAGGTCTTTCGTATCATCGGATGGTTTCATAGAAGAACCTCCGGTGGGAAGTGAGAATGAGGCGGGAGTGCTGCATAGGGGCCCAGCTTCCCCTCAGCAAAGGTTGCCGGTCAAAACCTATCAGAGCGCACATTTGCCACTTCGTCTTCAAGGGCATCGTCCATTGAATCCGCAAACTGCTCCAGACGGAATTTTGCGCCACACGACCTGCAGCACAAACTGAGGGCACGTCACGACCTAAGAACTGATAATCCCTCACCACACTCTAAGCACCGAAATGTTTCCATAGCTCCCTCATCCTTTCCAGCTTGACCGGCTCGCTCCCCTTGACCCCGTCCTTCAGGGCGGGGAAGCTTCACTCAATGCTTCAAACCACTAGTTTTGTATCTCACCCGACTTTTTCTCTCGTGTCAAGACCTATTCCTCTTTTTCTACATGAAGTACTCGACCAGTACCCGAGGGTCATTGCTTCCGATACCATCCACTCCCATATCGACATACGGCTTCAGGAGATATCGGTCATCAATGTTCCATACAAAAACTTTGAGCCCATCCTTATGAACCATCTCGACAAAATGCCTATTGACAAAATTATATTTCATCACCAGTGCATCTGCAGACGCCTGACTAGCAACACAGGTATCCACGGGGCATCCGACAAGAAGTACGCCTGTTTTGATGCAGCTTTCTATCACCTTTACAGTCTTGACCAACTCGTGCCAGAATGAGATCACATAGACGTTGTCGTCAAGATTGTTTCTCTTGATCAGTTCGACAACCATCCTTTCTGTCTCTTCTTCCTTCAACTCAATGACCAGCTTCACCTTGTGACCAATCAACTCCATGACCTCCTGAAGCGTTGGTATGGTCTGACCTCCCCCTGCATCGAGCTTTTTTAGGTCGTCGAGCGCATAACCGTTAACAGGCCCGCTTCCATTAGTCGTACGGTCCACCGTTGAATCGTGTATGACCACTAACTCCCTGTCTTTGCTCAGGCGCACATCGATCTCCACGGCATCAACCCCAATCTCCACGGCCCGCTCAATGGAACGCAGGGTATTCTCAGGTTCTAAGGCCGCAGCCCCCCTATGCCCCATAATCATCATGTCACTTCTTCCTTTGCCTCTTCAAGTCTCTTCTCAGTCTCTTTCCCACCGTTTCTCGTTTAGGTGATACCTCTTTCCAAATCATTTCAGGGGTCGGGGTGTTTCTTGGAACGGCTTGACGCAAACCTTCAGTTTTTGCGGGACTTAGCTTTGGGGGAGACCGCAGCCACCGAAGTGCAACGGAGGTGGAATGCGGAGGGGGCAAAGCATCCCTCAATGCTAAGTCACTTCAAAAACCAAGGTTGGAGACATCCGAGTGAAAAGAAATACCCCGACCCCTCAACTATTTGAGGCTGTCCTCTTTGCCCAAGGGATCCTAAAAAGGCCAAAGACAGCAATCTCCACGCTTTTGAAATTCTCTTTCACATGAAGCCAGTTGTTTTTTGTAGGTTTTTGCTCTGCCTGCCGCTTTGCCGGCAACCTGTCGCAACCACGCCTTCTTTCGATAAGTCTTTTTAAGAAACCCTCCTTGACCTTCGTGATAAGCCAAATACAGGTTGTAAGTATCATTCTTCGCAATCCTGCACTGCACATGACTGACATTGCAATACCAGCCGACAAAATCTATGGAATCGGCGAAATCATCCCTGTCAGCTCCCCAGTTACCCGCAGATCGCTTATATTTCTCCCATGTTGAGTCCAGAGCCTGCGAGTAACCATACGCTGAAGAGGGTCGAGGTCCGGGAAAGATGCAGAGGCAGGTGGTGCGAGGAGGCTTGGCTTTGGCATCGAACTTAGATTCCTGATACATGATAGCCATCATGACCGGGATCGGGATGCCCCACCTCTTTTGGGAGGCATAGGCGCTTTTATACCATCCCCGATTTGCCCGGAAGATCTCACATATATTCTTCGTATTCCTGGGAGCATGCTGGGTCCCGAGACAGCCACACAGATGACTGGCCAGGATACACGCCATCCAGACCGCCAATGCTCTCCTCACATTTCTACTAGTCATCTTTTGCCTTGTCCGGTTTTCGATGAGACAATAAGACTCCTGGTTGGAGCCTGTTTCAAAACCCTTTGACGAGTCAATTTTGGCTTCCGCTAAAAGCTGGACTGAAAGTGTCCCTACGGCTTTTTGACTTCACGGGCTAGCCATTCCAGATAGTCATTACTCCCTGCAACAATAGACATAGCTATTATTTCTGGCGTCTCATAGGGATGAATGGCTTTGATGGCTCTCTCAAGTTCATCATAGAGGCTTTCGTGTGTCTTGATATAACAAACCCATTCTCGTGCAGTCTCTATACTGCCCTTCCACCAATACGTGCTCTCTATGGGGCCAACCAGCTGAACGCAGGCAGCCAATCTTTTTTCTACCAAAGCCCTGGCGATTTGTTCAGCATCATCCCTGTTCTCGGTTGTCGTAACTACTTGGATATACGGTGTCACGGAAGCTCACCTTCCTCTCTTACCCCACAGAAAGTCATACTCATTTCGCGACATATATAGTAATTCTTATAAGTATGTTCCGTTCTGAACCATTATGAAGATTGCCGCAAACGGGACATATTCTTGGGAACCGCTCTAAAGGCGACAAAACTAAGTCCGACAATG
>JBEQLC010000131.1:0-5588 GCA_040326175.1 Desulfobacteria bacterium
TCAAGCTCTTTGCCCAAACCTTTAGATATTTCGGGCCAACTCTTTTTCAGTATTCCTTCGCAATATCTTCACTTTTGAAAATGTTTGGTTGTCTATGTTCTGGAAGGCGGCGAATGGTGAATTCAGAAAGGCTGTTCCGGTACTGATTGGCACGTAAGAAGGGAAGACCTTGTGGTGCAATGTGAGCTGAAGGAAATCCGGGGCCGGGGTCGTTATATCGTCTCGAGGGTTTTATTTTGGGTGAAGACTAAAAAATTCGCCGCCGACCCCAGACTTCCTTTTTGAGATACAACTTGTACCGGTTAAATGGGTGCTGTTATTTTGAACGGAATTGTTTAAATGGATCTATGGGCGATCCGTAATAACAAATTAAAGATTGCCCGACTCCAACCTCCTGGATAGGAACTCCACCTGTTTCTGTATGGCGCCCTGTTCTCGAATGAGCCTTTCAACGGTGCCGATGGCATGAAGTGTGGTGGAATGGTAGCGATTGAAACTTCGGCCAATCGCCTGGAAAGATTCGCCGGTAAAACGGCGGGCCAAATACATTGCAATCTGTCTTGGATGGGAAATGTTCCGCTTACGGGACCGCGACAGGAGTTCCTCCATGCTGATTTTGTAATGTTTGCAAATCAGTTTTTGAATGCTGGCTGCAGTGATTTCCCGAGACCGTCGTGCAATATTCTTGGCAACGCTTTCAGCCAGTTTAACATCTATGGGCAGCTTAAGAAGCGAAGCCTTAGCCGCAACGCCAATCAGCCCACTTTCGAGCTGTCTTACGTTCTGGGTAAGCTCGCTGGCAAGATACTCGACTACGTCCTGCGGGATCTTAAGCGATTTCGAGGCGGCCTTTTTCTCGATAATACGCACGCGAGTATCGTAATCGGGTGACTCTATACTAGATATAATACCCGAAGAGAGCCGCGATGAAAGTTTTCCATCCAGTTTGGGAATATCGTCAGGCAGGTGAGTACTTGTGAAGATAAGCTTCTTCCCTGCGGCAAGTAAGGCGTCCAGAGTATATCCCAGCTCGTGCTGGGTCTTCTCCTTCCCACTGAAGAACTGTACGTCTTCCAGAAGCAACACATCACACTGCCTCCGATACTTCTCCTTGAACTGCTCGATGTTGTCATGCCGGAGCGCGTAAACCATGGCGTTGGTGAAATCCTCAGCCGTCACGTAGCAGACCCGGATGGAGGAATTCTCATGCAGGATGCGGGTACCTATGGCCTGGGAAAGATGACTCTTGCCAAGACCCGTCTTTGACAGAAGAAAGAGGGCATCCCCGTAGGCATCGCCTCCACTTGCCGAAGCCAAAGCGGCTTCATAGGCAAAACTATTACAGTTACCCACAACAAATTGCTCAAAGGTAAAGTCCTGGTGAAAAAGAGATTGCTCGTGTTGCCGCCTCGAAACATTGGGAAGGGGAAGCTGTTCTCTATCCAGATGGCTGTCACCGTTACCATTGTCTCCATCTGAGACCTCCAGAGTAACCCGGCAACTTATCTCACAGACACTTTCAATCTCTGCCTTGATCAAGTCGATATAATGACTCATTACCCACTTTCTGGCAAAGGTGTTGGGACAACCCAATACGAACTCATCCTCCCGAATGTCTATAAACTCCAAGGGGTCGATCCAGACCATGAAAGTATGGTGGGGTAACTTTTTGTGGATTAGGGTTTTGACCTGATTCCAGGCAGATTGCATGGAGCTACCTCAAGAGATCTCCTGGCACACTACAAGGCCAGAAGCTGCCACAAAAGAGTTCGAAAAAGAGATTGATCCGGTCAATCTACAGACGCCCTTCAACCGTGCAGGATTCGGCGCAAAAAATGCAATTTTGTTGGATTATAATCAGATATCAGAGAAAAGGTGATTCTCTGTGTTGTAAGGTATGCCGCTTCTAAAACATCGCCGAGGGGTTGTCAAACCGAGATTACTGCAGTCTCGAACACTTCGTGAAATTTGTTTCAACATTCTATAACAAGTTAATATAATTACATCATAGATGACCGCTCGCGAAGAAGCTCTACAGTTCAGCCTTTCCTCAAATCGCTGGTTTACCACAGTATTCTAAAGCCTTGGCCTATTTCACAGTCCTTTTTGAACACCTCTTCTTTCTCTGGAAAGCTCTGTTTTTCTCCCTTTTTCTACTATTTTCTCGAAATTGTACCGAAGGACCGGGGGCACTGCATAACACTTTGTTTTTACCGGAATAAAAATTTTGACCCCAATCCAGGGCACTACACACGACACAGAATCCCTCGGACAGGACACAAATTTGACATTTGCAGTCGAAGCCTATAGCTAGTTTCCATCCAGCAATGAAAAGCACAGAAAAACGACCCATAATAGGGATTACAATGGGAGACCCTGTCGGCATCGGGCCGGAGATCATTTCAAAAGCCCTTACTGAAGGGTCTGTTTATGAGACTTGCCGTCCCCTGATTCTCGGCGATGTAGCGGCGATAACAACCTCAAACCAGTGGCTGAAGACCGGACTCAAGATTTGCCCTGTGGATGCCCCTGAGGCCGGGCTCTACGAGTCAGGTAGTATCGATGTAATCGGGCTCTCTGATCTGGACTACGGTCTGCTCAAGTACGGGCACCCGACCAAAGAGACCGGCCGTGCCATGGTGTCATACGTCACTCGGGGTATCGACTGGGCCATGAAAGGGCGCATCCACGGCCTCGCGACCTGTCCCATCAACAAGATGGCAATGCATGTGGCAGGAGAAGACTTTGAGGGCCACACCGAACTCCTGGCGGCGCATACCAAGACTTCCGATTACGTAATGATGCTGGCCGGAAGCAGGCTCAGGGTGGCACTGGTAACCATCCACCTGCCTCTGGCTCAGGTTCCGGGAAGGCTGACCACCGAGTCGGTCTTTAAGACAATCCGTATTACAGACGAAGCCCTTAAAAGGGCTTTTGGTCTCCCCAACCCGAGACTTGCGGTGGCTGCCCTGAACCCCCACGCAGGGGAGGAAGGGCTCTTCGGAGACGAGGAGGCAGGCGTAATCTCCCCGGCTATCGAAAAGGCCAGGAGCGCAGACATGAATGTGTCCGGGCCGCATCCACCGGATACTCTCTTCTATAAAGCGCTAGAAGGGAAATGGGATGCGGTGGTCTGCATGTACCACGACCAGGGATTGATCCCGTTTAAGATGGTGCACTTTTCAGATGGCGTGAACGTTACCCTCGGCCTTCCGATTGTACGCACATCAGTGGATCACGGCACGGCGTATGATATTGCAGGCACAGGCAAGGCAGACCCCGGAAGCTTGGTGGCAGCCATACGTATGGCCGCTGAGCATGCCACGAAAAGGGGTATCAACAGAAGGTAGCAGAACCCCTTCATGACCTATCCTCAGGGCTCATGCAGTTTGGACTGAGAGGTCTCGGCGTATGGCTTTCTGGGGGCAGAGTTCCACGGATACAAGCTATGTCACTGGAAGTTCCACCCTGAACGTGGCACCCCCTTTACGATTGTTCTGAACAAATATATTTCCGTTGTGGCGGCGCACGATCTCATGAGAAATATATAGACCGAGTCCGGTCCCCTTCCCTACATCCTTGGTCGTAAAGAAAGGCTTGAACATATCCTTCATAACCTCTTCAGACATGCCGGGACCGTCGTCCTCACATTCAAAGACGACTATTGATCCATGCTCGTCATATCGGGTCTTTATGACGATCTTCCCATCACGGCTGTCCACGACCTGGATGGCATTGTTTATGATATTCAGGCAAACCTGCCCCAAATTTGCAAAATTTCCCTTGGTCTCCGGAAGGATCTCTTCGTAATCCTCAACAATCTCAATGCCAGTGCCTTTGTATTGGTTGGAAAGAACCTTCAGTGCGTCTTTGCATACGTCATTCATATCCATAGGTTCAGAGTATTCTTCGGTCTGGCGTGATACGCCGAGAAGACTTGCAACAATATCCTTTGCGCGATTCAATTCTTTCAAGCCGAATTTAAGGTCATCAATCATTTCTTCCTTGTCTTCTGCGGCCCGATCCGACTTCACAAGTTCGTTACGTGGCATCTCTTCCATGGTCTCAACAGCCGACTGGACCAGGCTGGAGGCGCTGGCAATTGGGTTATTCAGCTCGTGCGCAACCCCGGCCGCAAGGGCACCCACAGAAGCCAGGCTCTCGGATCTGATAAGCAAATCTTGGGCCTTTTCCTTCTCCTCAAGCGCTCTCTGGAGTTCTTGGGTCCTCTCTTCCACCATCTTCTCGAGGTTTACGTTCAGGTCTTCAATAAGCTGGTATGCCTTGGCGTTCTCGATGGAGATGGCACATTGGTCCGCCAGGGTGCGCAAGAGTTCAAGATCTTCTGGGGTGAAAAGATCCCCGGATCTCTTGTTCCCCAGAACAAGGAGTCCATTGATCTCACCTTTAAAGATCATCGGTATGATTACTGCCCCGCCCAGCCTGGTAAAATCATCCTTCAAAATAGACGGATCATCACGAGTGCGTGCCCACTCCTCAAGACTGTGTCTGCTTACTTCCCTTTTTCTGCGTCCCACTTCCTTAATAAGCGGACTCGATCTGTTGATCAACAGACTACTTGCCTTTGAACCAGTGCCCATTTGGCTGTGGACCTTAAATTCATTCGACTTTTCATCCACTAGCATCAGATAGCCCGAATCAAGATACATGACCTCTGTCAGAGCCATCAGGATCTTCTTCATGATTTCGTCCAGGTTCAGCATTGAAGCCATGGCATGGCTCAGGGCCATGAGGGTCTTTTGATAATCGTATTTCCCCTTAAAGAGTATTCGATCGATCACCAGCTGTACCCGCTTTTTCAAATGGTCAAAGACAAACACGATCACAAGAAAGAAGAAGACCGAAAAATATATAGACCCTGTCCGGCCAATCCCCTTGAAGAGTTGATTGAACAGAATGATCATGACCGCATAAGACCCGGTGAGCAGGCCCGTCAGCAAAGAATAGAGAAGACCCTTCTGAATCATAAAGCCGATGTCCAACAAGTCATGCTTCAATATGGCAAAGCCCAGGATCAGGATCGGAATGAAAACGAGGTTTCCAAGGGGATATGAGCCGATGCCGGCAAGAGGCAGCAGGTCGAACTGGGCCACCAGGGCAGCCACCCCCAGACCCAGGATGATGTATTTGGTCTTGTTCTTTCGAGCCGGGTCTCTCTCCTGCCCAAGGCTATGAAAAAGCAGATAGAGGCAATAGACGACATTTATGGCGCTGGCAGCCCCGAATACATACATCAAGGGCCCGCCCGTGGCATAATACCCGAAGAAGTATTGCTTCACCCCTGTCAGGTAATGGTCTCCCTGGGAAAAGAGGCTTAGACACGCACTAAAACAGTAGGCAAGGCCGATCAGCCATTTCCGCCTTGCTATATGTAGGAAGGTATGGATGAAGTGCAGATATACAGGAATAAAGAAGACCACGAAAACGTGGTCTATTCGACTCACCCGTAAGGCCAGGCCAGGATCGATGGCTACTGAGGCAAAGGCCTTGTCGAGACTTAAGAGTCCGCCCAGAAAACAGATACCCGCAAAGAGCAGGTTGACCTTTAGACCCTTTCCCTTGACCAG
>JBEQLC010000132.1:0-5551 GCA_040326175.1 Desulfobacteria bacterium
TCGCGCCCCGGTAAGGAAAAGGGATATTTTTGTATAGCTCCCCTCGACCCCGTCCTGAAGGACGGGCGTTCTGCCTTACGGCAGCACTTCGTGCGCGGGGAGCACGCCGGTCAATCATCAATCGTCAATTAACCAGCATCCAGTAACCAGCAACGAGCAACCAGCATCCAGTCATCGTGAAATCAATCGACATACTGATCAAAAACGGATGGGTCCTCACCATGGACCCTCAGGATACATTGATTGAAAGAGGGGCCGTGGCTGTGTCCGCGGATCGTATTGTTGAGGTAGGGACAGAAGATGCTCTGACCGCCTCGTACAAGGCCGCCAAAACGATCGATGCGCAAGAAGGAATCATCATGCCGGGCCTGGTCAACGCCCACACCCATGCGGCAATGACCTGTTTTCGCGGGCTCGCTGACGATCTGCCTCTCATGACGTGGCTGAATGATTACATCTTTCCTGCAGAGGCCAAACTCACGCCTGATATTGTCTATCAGGGGACCCGCCTTGCCTGTTCCGAGATGATCCTCTCCGGGACGACCACCTTCTGCGACATGTACCTCTTTGAAGAAGCCGTAGCACAGGCCACAAAAGAGGTCGGCTTACGCGCTGTGGTGGGCGAGGTGATCTACGACTTTCCATCTCCGAATTACGGTCCTGTGGAAGAGGGCCTAAAGTACACAGAGGACCTGATCGAGAAGTGGCGAGATGATCCCCTTATTACTATCGCTGTGGAACCCCATTCTCCTTACGTCTGCTCCCCGGAGCTGCTGCAAAAGGCCAGGGCCATTGCTGATAGAAACGGTGTGCCCATGGTCATCCACCTGGCCGAAACAGAGCGAGAGGTTGCTGAGATCAAGGAGAAATATGGACGGACCCCGGTAGCCCATTTAGCAGACATAGGGTTTTTGAGCCCGAGCCTGATCGCCGATCACTGCGTTGTCCTGACTGAAGAAGATATGATGCTCTTGAAAGACTTTGACGTAAAAGTGGCCCACAACCCCGAGAGCAATATGAAGCTTGCTTCAGGTATCGCTCCTGTCCCTGAACTCCTCAGACATGGCATCACGGTGGGTATTGGAACCGACGGTTGCGCCAGCAACAACAACCTGGACATGTTTCAGGAGATGGACACCGCAGCCAAGCTTCATAAGGTGCATACCCTTGATCCCACGGTCATGGATGCCAGAACTGTGGTGAGGATGGCGACCATTGACGGGGCGCGGGCGCTGGGAATAGGCGACACCTCTGGTTCACTGGAAGAGGGGAAGAAAGCAGACATCATTATAATAGATATCAGAAGTCCACACCTGACCCCGATGTACAATGTCTATTCACACCTCGTCTATGCGGTGACCGGCAGCGATGTGGTCACGGCCATTGTGAACGGCCGGGTACTAATGGAAGAGCGGGCGTTCACGACACTCGATGTGGATGAAGTCATGGCCAGTGTAAACCGGATTGCGCAAGGTATTGCATAGGATGGAAAAAGACGTCCCCTACGATATTGTTGTTCATAACGGCACGGTCTTAACGATCAACGCGGAGTTTGATGTTCTCGACACGGGTCTGGTCTGCATAGCCGATGGCAGCCTGAAACGCATTGAAGAAAAAGCAGCCGATGAACCGCTCCCGGAAGCGCGTCATGTGATAGACGCCCAGGGAGGCATCATCATGCCAGGGTTGGTCAACACCCATACCCATGCTGCCATGTCCTTGTTTAGGGGCCTTGCCGATGATCTCCCTCTCACGAACTGGTTGAACGATCACATATTCAAGGCTGAAGCCCGTTGGTTGAATCCTGAAAGCGTGTATGCCGGCACCCTTCTTTCATGTGCTGAAATGCTCTTGTCCGGCACAACCACATGCTGCGACGGTTATTTTTTTGAAGATACGGTGGCAGAAGCTGTGCAGGAGGCCGGTATGCGGGCCATTCTTGCGCAGGGTATCATTGACTTTCCAGCCCCCGGGGTGCCTGACCCCCAAAGAAACGTAACGGAAGCCGGACAATTCATAGAGAAGTGGCATGAAAAGACTTCTCGGATTACTCCCGGGCTATTCTGTCATTCCCCCTACACCTGCTCTGAGGAGACGCTCAAAAAGGCCCGCAAACTAGCTGATGAGGCTGATGCGCTTCTGCAAATTCATGTGGCGGAGACGCAGAAAGAGTTGCAGGAAACTGAACGGAACCATGGCGTGAGCCCTGTTAAATACCTTGACCGGATTGGCGTATTGAACGCAAAGACCCTTCTAGTTCATGCAATCTGGGTGAATGAAGCAGACATAGCATGTATGGCCTATCGTGGAGTGGGTGTCTCGGTCACAACGGGAAGCGAGATGAAGCTTGCCTCGGGCATAGCCCCGATCCCCGAGTTTCTGCAAAAGGGCCTTGCTGTGGGAATCGGCACAGATGGCTCTGCCAGCAACAACAATCTGGACATGTTTCAGGAGATGGACATGTCGGCCAAGCTCCACAAGGTAAAGAGGATAGACCCTACGGTCCTGGATGCGAGGGAGGTCTTGACACTGGCCACGAGCAGCGGTGCAGAGGCCATAGGCCTCGGGAAACAGATCGGTTCGCTTGAACAGGGCAAGAAGGCCGACTTAATTATTATCGACACCCACAAACCCCATTTGACCCCCCTTTACGACCCTGTATCTCACCTCGTCTATGCGGCAAGCGGAAGCGATGTCAGGGATGTGATCGTTGACGGTCAACTGATTGTCCGCAACAGAGTTATCCTCAAATTCAATCTCGAACCCGTCGTCGAGTCGGTTGCAAAGCTGGCCCGCCAGATTGCCTCCGCCTAGACATATGCCGCGGCAGCATTCAATGCTTCCTCGGCTGTGGCCACATACTGGACTCCATCGATGTCGGGCCACGTGGAAACTCCTATGACAGGTTTTCCTATTTTGAGGGCAATACTTATTTCAGACAGGGTACCGTATCCGCCTGAGATCGCTATCAGCAGATCAGAGCTTCGGACGATCAATACATTTCGGGCGTGCCCCAAGTCGGTCACGATGGGGGTGGCAACATAGGCATTGGCTTCGGCTTTGTCACTCCCCGGAAGGATCCCCACGGTCTGCCCTCCTGCCTCATGAGCACCGAGACAGGCACCCTCCATAACACCTCCCAGCCCCCCACATACCAGGGTAGCACCCATGTCAGCGATTCCGGCTCCGATCTTTCGCGCCAGTTCATACACCTGATCGTCGCAGCTCCCTGCCCCGATGACGCCGATCATCTTCATGGCCATATCTCCTCCTGTCATCCTAACTCGCAAACCCAAAAAGGGATGATTATTCCACTCGGCTTGATTATTGCGCTGTGCGCCCTTATATGATATCCGATAGCTATCTTATATCAAAGGACCAATTATGACCAACAGACAAAATTCGTCAAAATCAGGCGAAGGTGATTCTAAATTGACCGACGTTGAAAAAAAGATCATTGCCTTGATTCAGGCAGATATCCCTGTGACCGAACGCCCGTTTTTGGAGATCGCCCAACAGGTCGGAGTTGAAGAAGAAGTTGTGCTGCATACATTGCGAAAACTTCATAGAGACGGCACAATTCGTCGTTTCGGAGTGACGATCCGCCATCAGATGTCTGGATATAAGGCAAATGCCATGGTGGCCTGGCAGGTTGACGAAGACCGGATAGATGACGTCGGCAATCTGATGGCTGCCTTTGAAGGGGTGTCCCACTGCTACAGACGAAACCCGGCCCCGGCCAAAGACTGGCCGTACAATCTGTACACTATGATACACGCCAAGACCGCGGAGGACTGCTACAAGATGGCCGAGGCTATGTCCACCCTCACATCGGTGACGAACTATTCCCTCCTTTTCAGCCGTGATGAGTTGAAAAAGACCTCCATGAAATACTTCCAGTAGCCCACTGAACCGCAAAAGCAAAGACCCGGTAAAATGGGAAAAGACGCCCCTCATATCCTTGTGATCAACCCGTGGATAGATGATTTTGCGGCCTATGATTTCTGGGCCAAGCCGATCGGACTCCTCTTAATAGCCGGCATTTTGAGGACGCACGGGTACCGAGTGAGCTATGTAGATTGCCTGGACCGGTTTCATCCTGAATTGTCAAACGCCGGAAAGATGGGCCAGTTCGGTAAGGGGCACTATCTGAAGAGGCGGATTCCAAAGCCCGAAAACCTGCACGATGTGCCCAGACACTATTCCAGATATGGCATGCCGGAAAGCTTGGTGAGAAAAAGCATTATTGATTGTCCGGAACCGGAGGCAGTGCTTGTAACCTCCTTAATGACCTATTGGTATCCGGGAGTCATTGCCCTGATCGACGTGGTCCGAGAGATGCTGCCCGGGGTGCCCGTACTGCTCGGAGGCATTTATGCTTCTCTTTGCCATGAACATGCCGTCCGGCACGCCGGAGCGGATGACGTGCTCTCGGGCCAGTGCGAAATCAGTCTCCTGGAACTCCTGGGCCGCCTCACAGGATTCAACAGGACATGCCAGTTCCGTCCCGATGAACCAGACACCTATCCCTATCCGGCCTTTGATCTGGAATCCTCTATTCCCTATGTTCCCATCCTGACTGGTCAGGGCTGTCCTTTCAAATGTGCTTACTGTGCATCCTGGTTCCTGAACCCCAGGCTCAGACGCAGGTCACCCCAGCATGTGGTGGAGGAAATTGCCTACTGGCATAAAGAATACTCAGTATTGGATTTTGCCTTCTATGATGACGCCCTGCTGATCGACGCGGAAGACCATATAATGCCCATTCTTGAAGGGATCATGACCCAGGGACTCGATGTGCGCTTTCACACGCCCAATGCACTACACATAAAGCCCTTATCAAGAGAGGTGGCACAATTACTTTTTCGTGCGGGGTTCAAGACCATCCGGCTTGGGCTCGAAACAGCCTTCTTTGACGGGCGCCATAAAATGGATAGCAAGGTAGGTCCTGATGAATTTGAGGAAGCCGTGGACCACCTAAAGACTGCCGGCTTCAAAGGCCCCGCGTTGGGTGCCTATCTTCTTTATGGCCTGCCGGGACAGGACGTCGGCCAACTTGAGGCGTCCATCAAGATGGTAAAGGCCTGTGGCGTGAGACCCGTTTTATCTCAATACTCCCCTATTCCTCACACTGAGCTTTGGTCTGAGGCTGTCAGAACCTCGCGGTATGACCTGGAGGCTGATCCTATCTTTCACAACAATTCGATCTTCCCCTGCCAGAAAGAGCCGTTTTCCTGGGAAAAGGTTGGATACTTTAAAGAGTTGGTTCAGGCGTAGCCACATGACTTTGGATGAACAATTTCTTTTTGAGGTCCGAGTTATAATAGCAGTTGCATATCGTAAGTTTTGCAGCCTGTCTTTTTGAGACCTTCACAGCAGAGAGATTGAATTTGGCTATTTTAGAGATTATTTCTTGATATCGTGAAATAGTAGGTGGAGGGTCAGGGGCAACCTTGATAATTCAAGCCACGGAGCGTAATCGTGAGGTTTTCAGGGCCCTTCACTTTCACGATAGTATGGCAATACTATAAGTCCAAACTCGCACGGGGAA
>JBEQLC010000133.1:0-5542 GCA_040326175.1 Desulfobacteria bacterium
CCTCGCGGACCTTAGGGATTTTTGTGGTGCTCCATTACGCCCCCAGCCTCTTATAACATTTTATGCAGCATTCGGGCATTTCCGACCGAATTTCCTCAAGATTTCTCGCTCTCTCAGGATCAAATAGATCTCTGAATCCGGCGTATCCCTTCTTGTTCCAGATCCGGGTTAAGCTTTCATTTCGTATGTTGCCAAAGGACATTCCTCTCAGAGGAAGGGATTGTTCATTGAACACGTAATGGGAAGAGAGAACCGGATTGGTGAAAACGCACGGGACGACTTCGCCTTCAACATTGATGACGCACGCCCGGCGGACATTTTCACGGCAGCAAAGAGAAGCATCATCAAGATCAATGCCGTGATAGTCAAAAATGATGTTTTCACTGGCTGCTCTGTTTCTGATCTCACTTACTGTGTTGCGGTAATAGTCCGTACTCTCTGTATTGTTGAAGATCGCTTCTGTGGAAAGTTTCGGATCAACGATCAAAGTCTGGTTGCTGGCCACGATCTGACTAGCCCCCACCCTTTTTGCAAGAGAGACAATCTCTTTGATTTCATGAAAATTGGTCTTGAGCATAAGATAGGCAAGGTGCACGGCGGGGAATAAGTTATTTCTTGCATCCTTGATCTCGCGAAGTCGTTCAAGGTTGGAGATCACTTGATCGAAATCGGTCCCTTTGCGGATCTGGTTGTGGGTTTTTGCGGTGGTGCCGGCAAGGCTGATGCCTATGATGTCCAACTGCAAGTCAACCAGCATTCGGATCGTATCTTCAGTAAGGAGCACGCCGTTTGTGGTAAACCCGACGCGTTTTCCTCGATCCTTACAAATCCGGACCATCTCAAAGATGTCTTTGTTAAGAAGGGGTTCTCCCCATCCCTGCAGGTAAACCAAATCCGTATGTCCGAGAAAGGGGATCAATTCATTAAACAGCTCTATTGGCATGTGTCTGTTTGCCGAACAGTTCTGCATAAGGGTACGGGGACAGTAGATACACGATCCATTGCAGTAGGTCGTTACCTCAACCTGGACCCAGTCCAGGGTTGGGCTGCCGAGCTTGTCCAGTTGTCTTTTGATCAATTCAAACATACTTATATGAGCGGGGGTCGGACATTCGCTTCCGCTTGGAAAAATAGACAAGGCGCGGATCTTCTGATGCCATCTGGCGGAACCTTTGTGTTTGGATGTGATGGAAAGATAGGTCTAAGGCGTGCTCTGAGTCGATCTCTGTATATTATCTGACGTCATTTCGTTATTCGATGGCAACGTTTGGACAGGCGGCTTTTCCCATCTGCACATCACTATTCTTTGTCCCGTCAATAACAGTAGGCTCCGACCCATTTTCCCACATAGTGGGTAATAATGATCACTACGATCACAATGGCTACATGCTCCAGCACCACTTTATGGGGCTTTACACCCTGCTGGGTGGCCAGGTAATGGCTGAATATGATGACCAGGGCGAGACCCCAGACAACACTCACCGCAATGGCCAGAGAGAGTCCAAACGCTAAGACAGGCACCACAAAGGTCAATGCAACAAAGAACTTGGATGCCAATGTCGAAAGCGTCGACTCCCAGATCTCTTTTTCAGTGTGCCTGTTCTCCGATTCCTCTGAAATATGGATGCCAACCGCATCTGAAAAGGCATCAGCGATGGCAATGGCAATAATCCCGCCAATCACCGCTATCCTTGATTGAGTGCTGGCACTCAACCCCACCATCATACCCAGTGTCGTAATCACACCGGAGTTCAATCCGAACCCAAGGCCTTTCCTGATCGATCTTTTCACAGAAGAGTCTCCATTATTTTCCGAGTTCTAAGGTATCGAAAAGCATCTTGTAAAAGAGGCCCGGTTGGTCATCCATCATGAAATGGCCACTTTCAGGTATAACAGAATACGGGATATTATGTTGATCCAAAAAATCCTTGGTTACAGGATTGACAGACTTTTCGCCAAACACGTACCATTTTCGTACGGGCAAAGCCAAGAATCTTTGGTCAATGTGCCCCTCACAACTCTCTTTCACCAAGGATACTGAACTCAGGTAAAGAGCCCGAGGATAAGCACGTGAGATGTTCTCGTAATAATTTTTCAGACCAGGCGAGGGGTTTTCTTGTATGGATTCTCTCAGGGTGGTTTTGAATTCTTCAAGGCCTTTGCTTTCGAAGTCTTCCCAACCGGCTGAGGCGACCTTGGAACTGAAGCTGCAATCCCGCCGGGCAAGGTTCCCTTCGAGGTTAAGAAATGCCTTGACCTGTGTGCCCAGCGCCTCTGCTATATAAAGGCAGATGACCCCTCCCATGCTGTGTCCCACAAGGATGATCCGGGCAAGCGCCAGGTCTCTGATCCATCTGAGCACTACATCGGCCTGATCCTTCATGTCATATGTAAAGTCATCGGGCCTACTGCTTTCCCCACAACCTGGAAGGTCAAGAGAAGCCAGCGTATAACCTCTGAAGGCCTCCATCTCAAAGCAGAGGTCAAAGGAGTTCTTTGAGGCGCCCAATCCGTGGATAAAGACAAAACTCTCAGGCCCATCCTGCTTCAGCCGATAGGCAAGTCTGTGATTACCGATTGTCAAGAAAGGCATCTGAGGGCTCGTCCAAAAAGAACTTCCCATTTTCGCATCTCAGCTTCAGGCTACCTTCGGCCGATACTCATTCGCAAAATCCGCGAAATAGCCCGCTATAGCGCTACAGCTTCACTTCGTGCCCTGTGGTTTTTCTCATTCGGATCGATCAAATCTATCCCAAATCTGAGCGCGAATTCTGCGAACTTATTGTTGGGCGAACCCTATGAGGCGATCAGCTCTAACTGGGCGGGCGTAAGATACCACCGCAGCCGGCCTGAGTGTGTGGGTAGTGCGTCCGCATCAATGCAACAGCAGCCGCCCATTTCAAACTGCACGGCTGCCTTGGAGCCTTCTGTGAGCAAGAAGGAAGCCACTTCAGCCACAGAAGGTAGGTGTCCGGCAATCAGTACCCGCTGAGCCCCCGAAAGTTCGGACAAAGCTTGAACCGTATCCTCGGGCGGGGCCATTGCCTTGACATTCTTTGTTTCGATAATCTTCTCCAAAGGAAATCCTACCTGCTCCGCCACAATGGCAGCCGTATCCTTGGAACGTTTTTTGGGGCTGGACAAAACAGCGTCAAAGGTAACCCCCATCTTCTTGAGGGCCTTACCACTGGCATGAATCCTCTCTTTTCCCTCAGAGCCGAGACCTTCTTCTGGATCCTGGTCCTTGGGAAGAGCCGGACCGTGTTGCATGAGATAGATCTTCATATGCCTACCTCCTTACTTTGATTGCTTTCATACGACTGGCATCACAGATTGAAGCTCCCTACGGTCTCAATGAAATCTGGACAGGGAATGGGCCCGCTGCGGCGGTTCACCGGTATTAACGTCACACACCGTCATCGTTTTCCAGAACGGACGGCAAAACCGCGAGCAGTCTCGGAGTATGTGCGGCGGGGCCAGTACTCGTCCCCGATATCGAGACAGAAACCCCACGCATGCGACGAACCCACTGTTTCACCCGTCCACACAAAGCCTCCGGCGGTCATAAACAACGGACTCACATTATGAGCTCCCGCACCCTTTGTATAAAGACCTTTCACTTCATCTCTTGTGGGCATCCGCCACCCGCCGCCGTCAACGGAAAGGCTTTCCGTCCAGGCCTTTGCTTTATCCCACGTTGTATTCTTATCCGGGCCTGCAAACCACTCGAGACCCGTCTTTGTGTCTTTCACCACCCCCTTGTCACCGGGGATAAAACGTCCATCCGGGGCTTGTTGGTCTTTGTAAGTGTCAAGCTCCTCGCTTCCCTGTGCGGCAAGCAGTTCCCCACGATTAGCTGCTTGGATTCGGCTGGGGACAATGAAAACGATCACCACAAAGGTCAAGACCAGCAGAGCCCGGATCTTCCTCATTTGAACCTCCCTAACTTACTGTTGTGAAAAGAGGTCTCACGGAGGGCTGTGCCCCGAGGGGTTTCCAGTCCTCAACACCTCACTCGCCCACACGAGGAGACCTTTTGAAATTCCAAGCTTGTAACAGGACACAAACAATATCGCAACCCCCTCGGAATAGGGAAATACGATATCTCCCCTCTGGCTCCCAGGAATCATGCCTGTCTCTTCAAAAATACCATTGCCGCTTATTCCGAAGGAGGAGTCTCTTTTTCACCGTCAAGCATTTTTCGCATCCGGTCTCGTTCGGCCCTGGCTATTCGAAGACGCTCCCTAATCGGCTCCCGTTCATGGGATGGAGCAGATTCAATCTCTGCTTCCAGCTCTTCCACTTCCTGCTGGAGCTGATACAGTTCTCTTGCTATCATGCGGATGGACATCGCCGGTTTATACTTCCCACGAGTGAGGACTTCTTTTGAAGTATGGAATTCATGTTCCTATAAATACGCTAAACAACGACCACGCGCTTGACCGCCCTTACTACTTCGTCCGGGTCATCGAGTATGGTGACCAAGTCCATATCCTCTGAAGATATCATTTTGCGCTCCAGAAGGTTGCTCCGGATCCAGTCCCACAGGCCATTCCAGTATTCCGACCCCACAAGAATCACCGGAAAAGGCTTGATACGTTTAGTTTGAATGAGAGTCAAGGATTCAAAGACCTCGTCCAGCGTCCCAAAACCGCCTGGCATACCTATGTATGCCTGAGCATACTTTATGAGCATCACTTTCCTTACAAAGAAATAGTTAAATTCGAGCTTTATGTCTGCATACGGGTTGCCCGCTTGCTCCAACGGCAAGGCTATATTAGCCCCAACCGATTTGGCCCCTCCCTCCTTGGCCCCTTTGTTGGCTGCCTCCATGATCCCGGGACCTCCCCCCGTCATAATGTTGAAGCCGTTCTGGGCCAATTGTCTGGCAATCAATACCGCATTTTCATAATGTTCATCGCCCGGGCGGACTTGCGAAGAGCCAAAGATGGAAACGCACGGAAAGATGTCGGACAGTGTTTCGAAACCATCAACAAATTCAGCCATAATCTTAAAGAGTCGCCAGGATTCATCTACAGTTATAGCATCAATGAGGTACTGTTTTTCTGACACCTTGATTCACCTCTTTTCTGAAATAGGGTCAAAGATATACTGCAGCTGGGTCAATGATTGCTCGTTTGCCAGTACGCCCAAGTCTGCTTCGAAAGTCTACTTTTTGAAGAATATATACGCCGCCAGTCCAAGGAGGATAACAGCGAAGATCTTCCTAAAACTGGCGGTTGAAACATGCTCTACGAGACGCGATCCAACCTGCGCACCAAGAATACCGCCGATACCAAGTAAAATCCCAGTCTTGTAATCAACGTTGGCCAACCTGCTATGGGCCAACAGGGCCGACACGGAGATGACTACAATAGCAAGAAAGGAGGTGCCTCACAGATTGACCTGTAGACCTTTTCCCCTGAGGTGTTCTTTCACTGCTGCAATACTTAAAATGCGATAGTGAAAAACCGAAGCAGCCAACACGACCTGCGCCCCGCCCACAACAACTGCTTCATAAAAGTGCTCCAGCGTGCCCGCA
>JBEQLC010000134.1:0-5483 GCA_040326175.1 Desulfobacteria bacterium
GCACCCGTTTTGTGGGCAAGACCTTCATAAAAGAGAAGAAGGCAGGCGAGACTTTTGATTTGAATCTTGGGGCAGACCGGGAGGTAAAAATCAAACGGAAGAAGATCGAGGATAAGGTCAAAGAGACTTTTTTCGGCAAGTTTGAGAGAGATACCGTTGTCCGAACAATGGCATTCAGGATAACGGCAGAAAACCTGAAGGACAAGGCTCTAACCATGAATATCCTCGACAACGTTCCCGTGTCGAGGACGGACAGGATCAAGGTTGAAGACATGAAGATCAAGCCGGAACCGACTAAGAGGAACTACCAGGACAAGGAAGGCGTCCTCCTCTGGTCGTTTGATCTTAAGCCAAAAGAAGTAAAGGAAATAGATGTGTCCTTTGTGGTGAGCTATCCAAAAGATGAACATGTATTGGGACTGTAAACCCTAACGTTGCATAAACAACATGGCATAGAACGCCAACATGAAAGAACAGTGAAGCATGGCAAAGAGGTATTTCGAAGATCTGACTGAAGGTGAACGCCTCAACTGTCAGCCTGTGGTTATGACGCTGGAGGATATAATCGATTTTGCCAAGAGATTTGATCCCCTGCCCTTCCACACGGATGAAAATGCTGCAAACGAGTCAATCTTCGGGGGCATCGTAGCATCTTCACTCCACACACTTTCCGCTTGTACCCGTGTGGTAGTGGAAGCACAGGGGGATGTAGCTATCCTCAGCGGTGTTGGTATGGATATGGTGAAGATGTTCAATCCGGTGAGGCCGGGTGACATTCTTTCTGTTGAAGCCTGTTGGACCCACCTAAAACGTTCGCGGAACAGTCCGGATCGGGGGTTTGCAGCGATTAAGTGTACAGTCAACAATCAGCTCGGCGAACCCATTGTTGAATATGGCTACCGTTATCTGGTTGCTTGTCGAAATTCGGCTTAACCACAAGCGAATCCATACACTGGAAGGCATGGGAAGAATTCGTTCAACAAGGAGGGAATAGAATGGCTATTACACTGATGAGTTTACCTTACGAAAAGGACGGGTTGGAGCCTCATATCAGTGCCAAAACTTTAGAATTCCACCATGGAAAGCATCATAACGCGTACGTTGCGAATACCAACAAACTGGTAGAAGGGACAGACCTGGAAAACGAGGATATAGAGGTCATCATCAAGAAGACTGCCGGAGATGACACCAGAGTTGGAATCTTCAACAATGCGGCCCAGGTTTGGAATCATGCTTTTTACTGGCAGTGTATGAAACCAAACGGGGGCGGACCCCCGACCGGCCCTATTGCAGAAAAGATCAATGCCGATTTGGGTGGTTATGAGGCATTCACAGAGGAGTTTAAAACAGCGGGTTTCACACAATTTGGGAGTGGCTGGGCGTGGTTGATTCTGGAAGATGACAAGTTGAAGATTATCAAGACTGCCAATGCAGATACCCCCATCGCGCGCGGTCTGAAGCCTGTTTTGACCGTGGACGTTTGGGAGCATGCCTACTACTTGGATTATCAGAATAGGAGGCCGGATTACCTGAGCACATTTGTTGACAAGTTAATCAATTGGGATTTCGTCAACTCTTGTCTTGGCTGACATTTTAGAGAGGCGCACGAGAGAAGCGTCCGGCAAATTATTGGAGGAATTTCAGGACAGCCATGCTTTCACCGGCACGCAGGTTGATAAAGGTTTTTCATCCTGAAGGCATTCCATGGCCAGGCACGGTGCTTTACAATGCGGTAAGCGAAAGCCGTATATTTCAACGCCAATACGATGTAGTGGCCAGAGACATATTGAGCTATTGCTCGGAAGGAAACATTCTGGACATCGGCACGGGGCCAGGCTGGCTGTTGCTAAAGCTCCATCAACAGTCCCGAGAACTGCGAATTAAGGGGTTGGATGTCTCACCCTCTATGGTGACCAAAGCCCGGAAGAACATTGCCAAGGCCCGACTTTCCAACATCATTGAGGTGAAAGAAGGTACTGCCAGCCGTTTGCCCTTTTCTGAAGGCTTCTTTGATATAGTAGTCAGCACAGGTTCCATGCATCACTGGAAAAAACCCATTGTCGGGTTGAATGATGTCTATCGGGTGCTTAAGCCGGGAGGTTATGCTCTGATGTATGACATAGTGAGTGACACGCCGGCGCCTGTCTTGAAGCAAACGGCTCGCGAATTCGGCAGGTTAAAGATGCTACTTTTGTGGCTGCATGCTTTTGAGGAGCCTTTTTATACTATTAAACATTTTGAATTGCTTGCCCGTTCCACCTTATTCAAGGAGGGCACAACCCGATTCGTCGGTGTACTGTGCTGCCTGATTCTGAGAAAAGGCTCTGAAAGTACACAGACATCCGCAGATGTAGAGTAAAAAGACACAAGTATACCCTTGACCATCAAGGACCTGTAGATGAAGAACCGGACGCTATTATTTGGAGAAGGGCTCTTTGAAACGTTCAGGGTTTATAACGGCAGAAGACTCGCCTTTGTAGAAGATCATCTATACCGCATGGCTGAAGGGGCGAATTTTTTTGCCCTCCCCTTCTCAGGCGAAAAAGCCCTTGAAGCCCTAAAGCTTGCTCTAGAGGAAATTCCACCCGACTCAGAAGCCCGCCTTCGGCTTAATCTAATCTCCTATGGAGATCATGGTGTGGAGAAGTCTACGTTTGATACGTCATGGGAGCCTTTGCAGGAGACGAGCACATGGCAAGGCCACGAGGCAAAATTGGCTTTGGCCCCCTTTCAAAGATTCTCAGGTTCTCCTCTCCTGAAGTTCAAGACAACGTCCTATTTGGAAAATATCTTTGTTTTCACGTGGGCCCGAGACCAGGGATTCTTTGACGCACTGTTCACAAACGAGCGTGGCGAGATTACAGAGGGATGCATTAGCAATGTCTTCTTCTTTGAGAAAGGTCAGGTCTTGACCCCCCCAACACGTGCCGGGCTTCTTCCGGGTATCATACGTAAGCAGATAATAGAGGCGGCCGGGGCCTCTGGTATCTCCTTGAAAGAAGAAACGGTCATGCCCGAGGATCTGGATCGGTTTGATGGCGCCTTCGTCACCAATTCGGTCGTTGAGATTCTGCCTGTGTACGCGGTTGGCAATATAGACTATTCGATTCCGGACGTGATCGAAACACTGCGACAGGGATATCAAGAACGTTTGAATGACTCTTTGTCTCCGTCCGGGCTATAGAGACCTCTTTAAAACATTCAATTTTTGCAAGGTCGAGAAAAACAAAGGGTTCAGCCACAGACACACGCAGACTCACACAGACTATTGTGGCGACGACTTGTCGCCACAATGGGTGTCATGCCCTCCGGGCAAGAAAAAGAATCGATCTCTTCTTTCGCGATAGCGAAGGAACTCTTTGTCCGGGCAGGCCTACCCGCCACCCGCCCGGCACTGAAAGGCTTTGGCCGAGGCGGACAGGTCGCGAGCGCTCAGGCTAGGCGGACGGGTCAACCGGACAAAAAAGTCTGCGTCCGTCTGCGTGTGTCTGCGGCAAAAATTCATGTGCTTTAGGTCATGAAGGGCCAAGCATTCCTCCGACCTCCGCAGCGTTGGGGGTTGGGCAAACGAACGGCGGCGGAAGCTATAAGAGTCACGCCAATCGGAAGTTATTTGTGAGGACTACTATAGTTGCTAAATGGAAGCGTTTAAGATGGTTGGGGGCCTACCTCGGTGTAGGCATAGGCGTTGTGGTTGTGAATGCTTTCGAAGTTTTCCGCTTCTACACTGAACACGGTAAATCTCGGGTCTTTTGTTAACTTACCTGTTACCTCTCTGACAACGTCTTCCACAAACATTGGCCGGCTGTATGCCTGTTCAGTAAGAAATTTTTCATCCTCTCTTTTTAATAGTGCAAAAACGTCGCTGCTGGCCGAGCCTTCTACGATTTCAATAATCTCCTCAATCCAAAAAAATTCCTTAAAGAGTGCTGTTACCGAAACAATGCCCCGCTGATTGTGGGCCCCCTGGGTGCTGATCTCTTTTGAACAAGGACACAGGGTGCAGACCGGCACGCTGACACCAATATGGAGTTTGCGTTCATCTCCGTTTATTTCCCCGATATATTGGCACGTATACTCCATCATGCTGGAAACCCCGGACACAGGTGCCCTTTTCTTCATAAAGTAGGGAAAAATGATCTCCAGATTTGCAGAGGGAGCATCAAGACTCTTCTTTATTCTGTCAAGCATTTCAAAGAAGGTCTTCAGGTTTAAGTCAGAACAATATTCGTTTAACGCCTCCACGAACCTGCTCATATGAGTCCCCTTGAACCGATGGGGCAAATGGACGTACATATTAACCGTTGCCACGGTGGCCTGGCTGTTGTTGTCCCTGTCCAGGACATTCACCGGATACTTGATCCCTTTAATGCCTACCCTGGCAAGGTCGATTTTTCGGTGATCCGGTTCGTTTTGGACGTCTTTCACGTTTTATCTCTCGGCCGGCTTCTGAGTTGCACGGCACAAATCTTAGACACCGGCCTTAATGCCGTACTTTTCCGGCTGCCTTGGCCTCCTCCTCGGCCCGTTTTTTGTGTTCCTCCTGGACGTGTTCTTTCAGCTTCACCTTGTCGGCCTCGAACAGGGCGCTTTGAAGCCAGTCAAGCCCGAACTTGAGCCGGGCCACCTCATCAGTGCGGATCTGTTCGAGGAGTTCTTCTTCAACCTCATATTTCTCCAGAAAGCTGCTCTCAAATATGAAGCGCCTCAGTTTGTCCATATTTGAGCTTACCATAAAAAATATTGCCCGGCCTTCTTCGCTGAGCTCTGCCTGAAATCCAAAGGATTTCTTCCTCAACATAAACTCTATCCAGCTCTTGTTAATGTCGTCATAGAGGTTAACGCCCTGATCTTTTCGCCACTCACTCACAGACCATTCCCTGTCTGCTTGAAAGCCGAGGCAATGGGATTCCCTCACCATGAAATAGAAATCCTCCCCGGTCGGCTCTATCTCTTGCTCCCTGAAGGCAGCCATGCCCAGAGGATAATAGCGGCAGCTCACAGGGCGGTCTTCATATATGATGCACCCCTCCGGTGTAATAAAAGGGCAACTTTTCTTGTCGTCGTCGAGCATCTTCAGTGTGACAACTGGGAGATTGGTCCTCGCCAGCATCTCGGGTTTTGTATATATGGCCAGGAACTGATCGCAGGTCAACCCGAGTCTATTCTTCATCCGAATGATGTCAAAGGGTGTCAGGATTATGTTCAGGTCGCTGCAACAATGAGTATAGCATTTCATGCCTTTGTTGCAGGCAAACTTGAATCTGCTCTCTGGTGTATATTTTCTGGGTTCGATTCCGTCCTGATAAGTTTCCTCTGTGTTATTCACCTTAAATCCTTTCTTTCTTTTCGCTCAATCGGTACGGAAGGCTCTATTATTTATTATTCAGTCAACCCTAACGCTGCAAAAGCCGAGGGTGCTGCAGATCCAAGGCGTCCAAGGGTGAGGCTGTAAGTAAGCTACGCCGAACCCTTGGCAACCC
>JBEQLC010000135.1:0-5118 GCA_040326175.1 Desulfobacteria bacterium
CTGAATCTCCTGTTCACCAAGCTCTTGCGCACCGGCGGAACCTACGAGGCCACATTCAGAGTGGTCTGCTATGCCAGTGCGGTTAATTTGTTCGCCTGGATTCCGGTGCTCCCCCTCATTCTTCTCTTTCAGTTCTACGAAATTTATCTCTCTGCCCTGGGGCTGAGCTTCGTGCACAGAACCGGCCTTGGACAGGCACTGCTGGTTGTGATAGGCACCCTGCTCACCGTTTCAGTGACCATAATGTTCATGGCGCGTGTCTTCTTCCCTCTCTGATAGAAAACAAATATGATGATCTCGAAAAAGTCATTAATGAGACGGCACAGTAAAAAGCTCCAGATGCAAGGCGCGCGAATCTTTAGGAATGAGGCGTACTTACAGGTACGCCGCAATGACTAAAGATGAAGCGCAACACAGCAGATGGACTTTTTACGAAGCCGTCAAGAGTTGAAGATAGCCAAGCTCAATAGAGGTGGTGCAAATGTACGACAGCGTATCCGCAAAGAGTCGCCAGCGCATCGAAGGAAAAATGGAAGGGATGCAGGAGAGACAGACAAGGGAGGCGGTACAAGAAATCATTGAGTTCAACAGGACTCCTTCTGAGCTCAAAGGACAAATAGACCAATTCGTCATTGGGCAGGGAAAAGGAAAGAAAGTTATCTCTACAGCAATCGCCTTCCACTATCGAAGGTTGGGAAAAGCGCTCAAAGAGGCGATTGTTGACAATGGGGATGATGTTGACGCAGCTCTCAAGAACACGAGTACCCCCAAAGCCAATATTTTGATAGTAGGTCCCACTGGCTGCGGCAAGACATATACCAGTGAGATAGCCTCGCAGTTGGTGGGGGTGTCATTCGTTCACGAAGACATGACCAGGTTCAGTGAGGTGGGCTACGTGGGGCGGAACGCTACTGATATTCTCGTGGATCTTTTGGTTGCAGCTGGGGGAAATCCACATGTGGCCCAGATGGGAATAGTGTATCTGGATGAAATTGACAAGGTGGCGTCAGAGGTCGTTTCCTATAAAGACGTGTCAGGTAAGGGTGTCCAGAAAGGTCTCCTGCACCTGTTGGATGGGGTGGAGAACGTGGTTGACCTGGGTAGGGAAAAAATCTTCCTATCCACCAAGCACGTCCTGTTCATTGCCGGAGGAGCGTTTGATAATCTGGATGTCATCGTCAAGCGGAGGATGTCAAGGCAGGGTATCGAAGGCAACTGGGCGGATTACCTGATGACGGCAGACTTGGCAGTCTTCGGTATGGAGAGACAGCTGATGGGAAGATTTCCCGTCAAGGTAGTATACGACGGGCTCACGACCCAGGATCTGAAAGACATACTTAGTAAGAGCGCAGGAAGTCCGCTTTTGGCATACGCCGGCGACCTCGAAGCATGGGACATCGATTTGGAGTTCACCGACGATGCCCTAGCCCAAGTGGCACTACGTGCTCAAGAGGAGGGGACCGGAGCACGGGGTTTGATCAGTATTCTCCACCGGGTGTTGTTAGACGATATGTATAGGCTGCCTGGAAACTACACCGGTGAATTCGTGGTGGATGCAGATTATGTGAGGTCGAAATTGTGATGAGATTCAAAAGCCTTGCAGACCTAAAGCGGCAGAAGCCAAAGGAAGTGACCCTGGCGACCTTGCCGCAGGAAGTTTCTATGACTCATTATGCCAAGGAGAAGGCTTTCAAGATTAGTGAGCTTGTCCGCGAGATTCATGAAGAGAGCTATGAGTGGTATGGGTTCACCATTGCCGACAAAGAGAACCCCGAACTAATAACAGACATTGGCTTGCCTCAGAACGATCAGAACCTTCAAGAGTATGCGTCCATAGGCCCTGCGCGGATAGCCGAATATCACGATTCGCTCTCGGAGGACACCATCATAAATGGATGGATACATTCCCATGGCGCTCTCCAATACATGCATTTCTCTCACACTGATGAGGAAAACCAGGCCACAGTGCTGGATTTTGTCACTGCCCGGCTCAGAAAAACTGTGGCCAAAAAGGAGATTCCCATCCAGGACCTCCAATTGTTGGTGAAAGACGAGTTCGAAGAAAAGGAACTGGAAGAGGGCAGTGTTTCTCTTATAACCGATGCGGTCGTCTCAGAGGCGATCCTCATGGAAACCATATATGGTGGATTTAGCTACAGTATTGTGATTGGCGACGCAGGCTGGCACGAGCAAGAGATCCATTACAGAGAAAGGGGTGTGATCTCGGGCCATAGCCACGTGAGCAAAAAGAGCGCAGATCTGGTTCTTATAGACAATGGAAGATCTTTGACTCAGGCTGACATCATTGTGCTGAGCAAGGAGGTCGCGGAGAAGATTCAGCCCAACACCAATCCGCCGACCGAGTTGATTGAAAGGATGTAAACAGCATCGCAATGTATTCTACCGATGACGACATAACCCCCGTTTATCCAGAGAGGGAAAAAAAAGTACCGTTCGATGACCGACTTGACCGGCAACTACGTATTCACGGTTGGGATCAAGCCGCTTTGGATGGGGCCAAGATTGGTGTTGTGGGTGATAATGATCTCTTAGCATCTCTCTATATAATGTCGGCATCAGCTCTCGGGATTAACAATATTTCTGCCATTGCGCCCGTATTGAATGAAACTCTCATAGATACAGCGAAAAGAGTAAACCCGCGGTTCAACTTGATGTACTTGGAAGGGTTTTACAGCCATCCTGCTATGGATGATGCTTTCAATGGCTGCAACCTGATAGTCGATTTGAGTCATTACGGTCTGGCGAACAAACTGCTGTTGGAAAAAGGTTACAGAGAAAACGTACCTATCGTTAGAGGTTACTGTTACGAAAAGGATGACCAACAAGGATTCAAGGTGTTCACCTATAGAAAAGGACGTGAATGGCAAGAACTTGAGCACATTGTCTCGCCAAACAATTTGCCCAACGGCCATTTTGATGATGGAGTGTTAGACATCATTGTTTCAGGAATAGTGCTGGAGGAGACGAAGAGTATTCTGATGAATCAAAAAGTGTCCGAAAGCATGATTTCATATGAGAGAAGCAAGCTCGGTGACCTGGAGAAAGATCAGAGAATACTGGTCACCGGCTCAGGGGCACTGGGAGTTTTTGTCGGCTTGGGGCTTGCCTACTCTGGTTTTCTGGACGGTACGTTCTTGGATCCAGATGTGGCCGAAACCACAAATTTGAATAGACAGGTTCTTTTTTATGACGCTGTTGGTGATAGCAAGGCAGAGACGCTAGCCAGAAGACTCAGTCGTTTCTTCAACATCAACGCCAAGGCCCAGATCGGTTATTTTAGAAGAGACACCGATATCTCATCTTATAATGTCATATTCGATTGTGTTGACAATTTTGAAAGCAGAATCGTGATCAGTGAAAAATGTAAAGAACACAATAAGATAATGATTAGCGGTGGTACGGACGTGGACGCGGGTCAAGCTCTTTTCTACGATCCTGCAGCAGATGAGAGAACTCCGGCGGAATTATTGGGGTTATATGATATCGTTGATAAGCGAACCATTGATGCCCCCGAGAGAGTAAGGGCTTCCTGTAAGTACAGGCCCGACCCGTCTGTGATCATGACAAATCAAATCATTGCAGGCTTTATGGTTGACTCCTACCGAATGCTCTTGGCCGGCCAGGAACCGAGTAATATTTTCTATGATTCAAGGAGCGATGTCAGGATATAGACGAGGCTCCCCAAATTCCTGAATCCCTGCTTTCCTCAATCCCTCAATTACCCTACCACCCTTCCTCACGCTCTCGAGACACCGTTTCATGAATAATGCGGGCTAGATAAGCCTGGTATTCTACCGGCCTTTATCGTATTCTGCCACAATTGCTTCTTTACCCAATCCGGTCAAAATGACTAACGTTGCTTCTAACAAATCAGCTATCCCATCCTATACAACTCTGCTGTGGATTTGTTGCGGTGTCGCCTTCGGTGGCTTTTTGGGGTCGCACATGCGACTTCCTGTGGTACCCCTTTACGCCCGATCGCTAGGTGCTGATACAGTATTAGTGGGAATCATCAATTCCGCCTTTTTACTTATGGCGGCCTTGCTGTCTTTCCCGTTGGGTATGATGTCCGACCGCTTGGGGCGCAAACGGCTGGCCTGTTTTGGTGCACTCATCCTCTCGGCCACATCATTCTTGCTCTGCTTCAGCAGAACCCCTTGGCAGATGGTTTGGATTTATCTCTTTTTTGGTATTGGCTTGGCTGCCTTTGGCCCAACCATGATGTCACTGGTCGCTGATATTTCTCCAGCCACTCACCTTGGGCGTTCCTATGGATGGTATACCACGGCCCTCTACACTTCCATGAGTCTTGGCCCGGCGTTGGGAGGGTTCGTGGCTGAGGAGTTAGGGTTTCTTCAGGTATTTATTATCTCAGGGATTCTCATCTTTATCACTTTCTGGCTGATTGTCTTCTATTTGCCCCGGGCTCGCCATATTCTGGACACGAAGGCCAAAAAGAATGAAGCTGCTGTGGCGGCGAGCCTGTTACACAATCGTCCTCTTGTGGGTTGCTGGTTGGTTACCTTGGGGGGCTGTTTTGGACTGGGGATGTTTATAACCTTCTTCCCTCTCCATGCTCAGAATCAGGGCCTGAATATGGCTGAGATCGGACTGGTTTTTGCGGTGCAAGGGTTATCGAACGCCCTCTGTCGGATTCCCTTCGGTTATCTTAGCGACAGAGTTGCCAGACGTGGATCTCTGGTGATTCTGGGACTCCTTGGGTTTTCTGCTGCTATGGTTGGTTTTGCGGTATCTGAAAATGTGGTTCACTTCATTTTAACGGCAACACTTTTTGGATTTAGTATGGGGTTGGCCTTTACCTCTGTCGGTGCACTTATCGCAGAGGTTGTTGACCAGGAGTCGCGAGGGCTTGCTATGGGTGGCTACAATACCTGCATCTATTTCGGTATGATGCTCAGTTCTGCCCTCATGGGGAGTATAATTCAGAGAATAGGCTTTGAGAACGGCTTTCACCTGACTGCGGTGATAAATTTTTTGTTGGTGGGCTTTTTTTACCTTTTCATGAAGAACTTCGAACCATATAAAGGAGAAACGATCACTCAGTGAATTTCAAGCACCAAATCTCAGGGTTTCAGT
>JBEQLC010000135.1:5127-5386 GCA_040326175.1 Desulfobacteria bacterium
GCTAGTGGTCTTGGAGTACTGGAGTTTTGGAGTATTGGGGTGACTGAAAATCCCAAATAACAAATCACAAAGAGTAAGGTTTCAGTGTTCAGGTTTCAGCTTCTATGTTTCTTTTTCCTGACACCTGACACCTGACACCTGACACCTGACACCTCAAATCTTTCACCTAGTAAGGAGATCGCTCATGAAGAAATCGCTTGGCGCCAAAACCATCCTTTATCCTACACCGGTCTTCATTGTGGGGACATATGACAAAGAA
>JBEQLC010000136.1:0-5338 GCA_040326175.1 Desulfobacteria bacterium
AAATGAGGGCTGACCGTGAATACAAGAAATGCACGGAGGAGAGTGAAATGAAGATCGGTTTTATTGGCTTAGGGAAAATGGGCGGAAGCATGGTTGAGCGTTTGATCAATGGCGGACACGAGATCGTGGCCTTTGACCCGATTAGAAAAGCCGTTAAGGAAGCGGAAAGTCAAGGAGCCGTACCTGCAGGTTCCCCTCAGGAGGTGGTGGACAAGCTTGATCCCCCTCGTGTCATATGGATCATGGTACCCTCCGGTAAACCAACGGAAGAAACAATCACCGATTTATCCTCTCTATTGGGAGAGGGTGATATCATAATCGATGGAGGAAATTCCCTCTATAAGGATTCTATGAGAAGGGCACAAGAGCTGCAAGCAAAGGGCGTTTCACTCCTTGATGCAGGGACCAGTGGCGGTGTTTGGGGCCTAGAGCTTGGTTACTGTCTGATGATCGGTGGGGAAGAGGCAGCCTTTGAGAAAGCAGAATCTGTATTCAAGACACTAGCACCGGACAACGGGTATGCTTATGTGGGACCGAGTGGGGCAGGGCATTTTGTAAAAATGGTGCATAACGGAATCGAGTACGCCTTACTTCAAGGTTATGCCGAGGGATTTGAAATCTTGAATGTCAAGAAAGAGTTCAAGTTGGACCTCGAGAAGATCGCAAACCTGTGGAATCAAGGGAGTGTTATAAGGTCGTGGCTCTTGGAGCTAGCTGAGGATGCGTTTAAGAAAGACCCCCATCTCCTGTCCATACGGGGATATGTGGAGGACTCCGGGGAAGGCCGCTGGACTGTGGCCGAGGCGATCGACAACAATGTTCCGGCACCGCTTATCACGCTATCACTGTTGGAACGCTTTCGCTCTCGCCAGGAAGATTCGTTTAGCGCCAAAGTGATCGCTGCCCTGCGGAATGAGTTTGGCGGCCATGGCGTCAAGAAGAGATAGATAAAAAGGCACAATGAATTGAGCAATAAGGAGTTAGCAGACTTACTTTAACCGGAATAACCTAACAGGGAATAGGAGAGCGATATGTCCAACTCAACCATTGAGCAGCTTGCAGAATTTGGACAGAGTGTTTGGTTAGACAATATTAGCCGATCTATCATTGAAAGTGGCCGACTTCAGGAGTTGATAGAACTCGGTTTACGGGGGATGACTTCCAATCCCACTATATTTGAAAAGGCTATCTCTGCGAGCTCTGACTACAATGAAAAGATAAAACAATTACACAAAGCAGGCAGGTCCACTTTTGAGATCTATGACGACTTGACGATTCGCGACATTCAAGACGCGGCGGATATGTTCAAGCCGGTATATGAAAAAACCAACGGACAGGACGGGTATGTGAGTCTGGAGATTAACCCTGAGCTGGCGTACAAGACAGAAGAGACTATCGAGGAAGGCAAGAGGTTGCATGAGAAGGTCGACAGGCCCAATCTCATGCTTAAGGTGCCGGCAACTGATGAGGGTTTTGGTGCCATAGCAGCCTTATTGGGCGAGGGAATAAACGTTAACATAACTCTGATATTCTCTTTAGACCAATATGTGAGGACGGCGCAGGCTTATCTTAGAGGCATGAACAAGTTGCTGGACAAGCAAGGTGACGTGAGCAGGGTTTCTTCAGTCGCCAGCGTATTTGTCAGTCGGGTTGACACGGCGGCAGACAAGATGATTGATGATGCCACGGAGCAGGAAACGGACGAGGCGGCAAAGAGTGAACTGCAGTCCCTGAAGGGGAGGGCTGCTGTGGCCAATTCGCACTTAATATATAGTAAGCATGTTGAAGTTTTTTCGGGAAAGGAATTCGAGTTACTGAAAGAGAAGGGTGCCCGAGTTCAAAGGGTGCTATGGGGATCCACTGGAACTAAGAATCCTTCCTCTAGTGACGTCAAATATGTGGTTGAATTAATCGCCAGGAACACCGTAAACACTCTCCCTGACCAAACACTTGAAGCGTTTCTGGACCATGGTGTCGTCAAGGAAGGTCTGACCGCTGCCGCTGAAGAATCCCGAAATACCATCCACAGCCTGAAAAGGTTTGGCATTGATATAGAAAGCATTTGTGCCAAATTACTTATAGATGGCGCTGCCGCTTTTACCAAATCATTTGAATCCCTCTTACTCACAATAGAAAAGACAGCTGAGGAGACACGCGTTCAATAATAGTGATTCTGCTTCAGGCACACTGAGCCTGAATGGTCGGAATGCCGTTGGCCCAATTGTTTCTAAAAGTCAGAGGTGAAAAAGTGAATGAAGACAGCAACAGGACCAACGAAACCCCGGAAACAGTGATCAATATCGGAGGGGCACCTCTCCAAGAGGGTGGATCATGCTTAATTGAAGAGCCCCTTGATCCATGTGCGATTGTCATCATCGGGGCTTGTGGCGATCTGACAAGACGAAAGATCATTCTGGCCCTTTTCAGGCTCTTCAAGAGTGGTGGGTTGCCGGACCCTTTTCTTATTGTCGGAGCAGATCTAAATGATATGACCACTGAGGCATATCGGGATTTCATTGAAGAATCTATACAGACCCTGACCGGTGAAAGCCTTAAACAGAAAGACTGGGATCCTTTTGTGTCACGACTGCATTATGTAGTCATTAATCCTGAAACCGATTCACCGTATGACGAAGTTGCGGATTTCTTCAAGAGAGAGACTAGTGACTCCCACTTTCCAGGAAATCGGCTCCTATACCTTGCGGTTCCGCCCTCCCAGTACGTCAACATTATCCAGAATTTGGGCAAAGCAGGTTTTGCTAGCGAGGACGAAGACTGGGGTGGATGGTCTCGTATAATCATCGAAAAACCTTTCGGGCGGGACCTGCAAAGCGCTCTGGAACTTAATCGAAACATCCGTGAGTACTTCCGAGAGGACCAAATCTATCGCATCGATCATTACTTGGCCAAGGAGACCGTGCAAAACTTATTGATGTTTCGGTTTGCCAACGCGATCTTTGAGCCCATATGGAATCGTCGATATATCAATCACGTGCAAATCACGGCAGCTGAAACCCTGGGGGTTGAACACCGAGCGGTTTATTATGAACAAGCAGGTGTGCTTCGGGACATGTTTCAAAACCATATGCTTCAGCTCCTTGCCATGACTGCTATGGAGCCGCCCTCCGTGTTTGAGGCCGACAGGGTTCGGGATGAGAAGATAAAGGTCTTCCGGTCTCTACGGCCTTTTCCAGTGGGGCAGATTGATGATCACCTCGTTTTGGGCCAGTATGT
The DNA here is from genome assembly GCA_040326175.1 of Desulfobacteria bacterium. Taxonomy (GTDB): domain Bacteria; phylum Desulfobacterota; class Desulfobacteria; order Desulfobacterales. The sequence continues at coordinate 3,235 of JBEQLC010000136.1, forward strand.
GGAGGGGACGCTTGATGGACAAACTGTCCCCGGATACAGGGAGGAAACCGGCGTTGATGAACACTCACTGGTTCCAACGTTTGCTATGGCCAAGGTATTCATGGACAACTGGCGTTGGCAAGGGGTGCCATTCTACCTACGCTCGGGCAAAAGGATGGCAACGAAGCTCACGGAAATAGCAATTGAATTTAAGGGGGTTCCAAACCTGTTATTTCGCAATGTATTGTCTGAAAGCATTCATCCAAATGTGCTGGTCTTGAGGATTCAACCGGATGAAAGGATTACCTTAACGTTTCAGACCAAGCTTCCTGGCGCAAGGGTTTGCCTGCAACCCGTCACCATGGACTTTCATTACAGTTCTGTTCAGGAGGGGATTCTTTTGGATGCTTACGAAAAGGTTATTCTGGATTGTCTGATGGGAGATCATATGTTGTTCGTTCGTCAGGACGGGGTGGAAGAGTGTTGGACTTTTCTTTCCCCCATTCTGGATGCCTGCGAAACATGCAGGGATCGTGAACAGTCCTTACATTTATATGAAGCAGGAACCTGGGGGCCCCGAGAGGCAGACGATCTGATGAGGGATGCTGGGTGTGCCTGGCGCACTGTCTAACCGTGGCATGGAGGAGGGTTGCGAATGTCCAAATACGATTATGACATGATCATTATCGGCGGAGGAGCGGCTGGCTTGACTGTGGCAGCTGGGGCAGCGCAGCTTGGGGCCAAGACTGCCTTAATCGAAAGAGAGAGATTGGGAGGAGATTGCCTGTTCTATGGCTGTGTCCCTAGTAAGACCCTAATAAAGACGGCAAAAGTATATCATTACGCCAGAAACATGAAAAAATTTGGCCTGCCCGAGGTGGACGTGCCTCCCTGCAACCTGAAATCGGTCATGGATCACGTAAGGAGGGTCATCGACCAGGTGGCCGTACACGATTCAATTGAGCGGTTTCGAGGAATGGGAGTCGACGTAATCTTCGGAAGCCCGGAGTTTGTGTCGGACCACGAAGTCAGCATCGACGGGAAAACCTTGTCGGGCAGCCGTTTTACCATCGCCACGGGAAGCAGGCCGATGGTTTTCCCTATTGAAGGCTTGCACCAGACCGGCTTTATTACGAACGTTGAAGCCTTTTCCATGGAAGATCTTCCCGGTCGGCTCGTTGTCCTCGGCGCGGGACCCATCGGCGCAGAACTGTCCCATGCCTTTGTCAGATTGGGAAGCAACGTGACATTGGTTGACATACTTGAAAATCCGCTGAGCCTTGAGGACCACGACATGGCCGACGTGGTCATAAAACAGATGGTTTGCGATGGCATATCCCTTCGGATGGGTTCAAAAGCCAAGAAGACCTATCAGGATGGACATCACAAAGTAATGGTCATTGAAAGCAAAGACGGAAAAGAGGAAGCTATTCAATGTGATGAAATCCTGGTTGCCACGGGCCGAAGGCCCAATGTTGAAGGGCTGAGTCTGGAGATGGCAGGTGTCAAGCATACGAAAACGGGGATTGAGACCGATGACCATATGCAGACCAGCACAAAGCATATCTATGCTGCGGGAGACGTGAACGGTAAGTTTCCTTTTACTCACATAGCAGGAGCCGAAGGGTCCATCATCGTGAGAAACGCCATCATGCATATCCCGGGCAAGATCAATTACAACATGACACCGTGGGTGACCTTCACAGATCCTGAGATAGCGTCCATTGGCTACAATGAACAGCGCGCCAAACAGGAAGAGATCGAATATGACGTTCATGTGGAGGCCTATGAGGAAGTGGACCGGGCGTTGGCGGAAGGCGAGTATCAGGGAAAGATAAAGATCCTTACAGAGGCCGGGTCTGATAAAATCATTGGCGTTCAAATCGTGGGACTTCATGCCGGGGAACTCATTGGTTCGTCCGTCCTGGCAGTGAACAAGCACATGAAGCTTTCCGACCTGGCGACACCGATTTTTGCCTATCCGACGCTTTCGGAAATCCACAAGAAGAGCGCCGGTAAATACTATGCTCAAAAAATCTTCAGTCCTAAAGTCAGGAATATCTTGAAATTCATCTTCGGTTATCAAGGATAGCTCTCTCCTTGTGCTCAGGATCAGCTACAAAAA
>JBEQLC010000137.1:0-5018 GCA_040326175.1 Desulfobacteria bacterium
ATGTCGGTAACGCCGACCAAATCGGGCGTGATCCTTATCCGCTTTCCGTTGACGGAAACCACCAGCTGTCTTCTGTGAACGCAAACCGTTTTTCCCTGGCTTCCTTCAGTTGTGGGTTCTCGGCATCCGCCGCGCCGTATTTGGCCAGGTGAGTGGGGTAGAAGTTCATCAGCATTCGGGTGGCAAAAATGGTGCCACGCTGGCGGTTGGCGCGGTTGTCCAGCCAGCGGGTGGGTGAGATCCACAAGTCGTTGACCGACCAGCCAAAAGGCGAAGACATTTCCTCCTGGAGACGATTCCTAACGGCTGCGGACAAAGCGGCCCCTTTGTGTGGCTCATCGGATTCCGGCGTCGTTTGGTTGAGAACGCTTTGAACGGCGCTGTCGAGTTTCGGGAACCGCGCCGGGTCGATCAGGGTATATCCGCGGTAAATCAGCCAGTAAATACCGACCGTCAGCGGCCAAATAAGCAAAAAGACCAGCAGTATCAGGATTATCCGCTTGCCCAAGGATGTCAGTTTTGAACTCTTTTTTGGGGATCCATTCGAATCTGTCGTTTTCATTTTGTCCAAACCCTTATTTCGAACCGCAGAAAGCGGTTCCCTGTCGGAGTCAGTGACCTGTAGTTGTCCTCAGACTCAGAATACAGTGCAAAGGACGCGAAAAATTAGAATTTCTTAGAAGCATAAGCACGCCGACGCCGAGGCGCAACGATTCTTACCGTTTGGGTATGCAACATCAGGGTTGATTGTTGTGCAAGGAAGCTTGATCCCGGCACAAGTTATTACACATTATCATTGCTCGTCGAAATCTTGTTGCCGGTCAGTCTCAAGTCGCTCTATCTTGTAGGATATGGGACCCTCATCCCAATCAAGCCCTTGAAGCTCCTGTAACGAGTGCGGTCTATGAGCAAACATTAAAACAGCACGGAAACCAGCAGTAAAGTAAGGGTCTCCTGTAAGATTTTTTCTGGGATTCGAACGGGTCGACGCTCCAACACCTTTAACCCATCCTTGTTTCGCAAGCTGCTGCGAATAGACGAGATCCTCAAGGAGGGCAAACAGGGCTTCGTCAACATCTGGGTCAATCTTATGGGTCACTGGCGGCCAGGTTTTCGTAGTGAACCGCACCCCGATATCCCGGCTGATTTGACCTATCCAGACTTGCTTTCCTTCAAAGCGCATTGGACTTAACCAGGCCCGAAGATGGTTACGCTGATGGACAGTGTGGCGAGGCTTTTGCCCGGCAAAATCCTGTTGTCGTTTATAGAGATAGAGAGGACTGATGGGTGAGTATCTGTATCTTGAACCGAACAGGTAAGATTTTATCGTCTTCACTACCGCTTTTCCGTATGTTTGTTCGGCTGGGAGCCATCCTCTTCGAACGAATGCTGCTGTAATATCTTCGTGACTTCCAATTAAAACAAGGTTCAGTGGATCACCTTTTTGCGTTCCATCTTCGTTGGTTGTGCAGCAGGGCAGGTTTTCAAGTGCTTTTCTCAACCCATCCTCGTCATAATTAACAATCTCTTTTTCAGAATAGAGCTTATCGAAATCAACCTCATGATAATCAGCCTTAATTCCAGGGACAGGAACAACGAATGTAAAAAATTTAGCTTTTTCATAACTGATTAAATCAATGTCTACCGCCTTCATTCCCTCGTCACGGTTGGTAAAGATAAAACCGGACACAGCGGCGTTCGGGACTATGGGATTCTTGAATTTCATATGCTGGAAGTGGTCGTCCATCTCCTTTCTAGCGGCTTTCGAGTAACCGGCGTGGTATGCATAAGCAGCTTCCAATGGTGAGAAATACTCCGAATCAAGGCCTGTAGAAGAGAGCCAATATACAGTAGTATCATGATTCTCAAGTCTTACCCAGACCGGCTGGATGTTTTTGCGGGCTAGATCGACCCCAAAGAGCTCTTTGCTCTCTTCCGCGCTGAGCACGGCAACCGTGACTCGGACATCTTCATCATGTTTCGATCGAGCACGCTCTTTAAAAGGAATTTCATGGATCGGACGTCTTGGACCAAGTGACGCGCACCCATAACCTATCAGAATACAGATAACCACCACTTTCAGCAATGGCGTCCATATAGCCTTAGCCATGAGACTAACTCCCTTTGTTTTGAAGAGCCAATGAACGGACCCATACACCTTGTTTCGTAAAGAGGATGATAATGCCTAAGGTGATAGTTGAATAATCATAAAATGGGAAAATTGCAAGGGGTAGGAGACTATATAACCCAACCTGGGCAATCTAACTCTGTTGCGAAAACGATCATTTGCAAAAAAACGAGTGCCCAAAGAGGGGAAGCTGATTGCGACGCATTATGCGTAAGAGTAAGACTACAACGACCATGAGCGATGCAAATGCAAGCGGAAATGCTATACGGGACAAGCGGTCGATACGCAGGCTCATTTCTTCTCTTTCCTTTGGGCGTGCTCTGAAGTAGCCTGAGTTTAGAGTATGATAGCTAAAGTTCTCTAGTACTTTAATAAAACTTAACTATTTGACTACACTCTCTACATGCCAGGAGGTGGGCAATAAAGAAAGCAGAGCCATATTTGGCCCTGCCTGATCTATTGGTAGATGCCTTGTTGGCTCGAAAGATCGAGATGGATTTGGTTAGGTGATATAGCCCCGACTAGTTATTCTGCTACATTTTCAAAGTTCCCTCCAGCCATTTTTCTTTCTCTCTCTTCCCATAGCAACTCTTCTTTGTCCAGGTATATGGGGCGTTAATCTTATTGTCTTTAACTCTTCCTTCCAGCTCTCCCTTAAAAACCTATGCGGCGAGTTCGCACTTCTCCCTATATTCTGGGTGCTTAGCCAACAGGTCCGTGTGTTTTGCCATAAAGCAAGTGATCAGATGGGCTATTTTGTCACCGTCCTCCTCCAAAGCAAAATGCCCTGTGTCGAGAATGTGAAACTCAATGTTCTTCAGATCGCGCTTGTATGGATGTGCTCCTTCCTCGGGGAAAATGTAATCGTTTTTCCCCCACGCAATCAGTGTGGGCGGCTGATACTCACGAAAGTAAGCTTGCCAGTCGGGATATAGCGGTGGGTTCGAACCGTAATCGTAGAACAACTGCAGCTGGATGTCCTTGTTCCCAGGGCGATCCATGAGATACTGATCGTGAAACCAGTTCTCAGGAGCTATGGTCTCTGGATTTCGGACACCATTAGTATACTGCCATTTTGTCGCTTCGATGGTCAGTAAGCTGTTTCTCAAGACATCACCGTTTTCTTTAGACTTCTCCTTCCAGTAGGCCTTTATTGGATCCCAGAATTCCCGCAACCCTTCTTCATAGGCATTGCCGTTCTGGACAATCATTGACTCTACCCTGTCAGGATGCTTCACCGCAAGGCGATACCCCACGGGAGCCCCGTAATCCATCATGTAGAGGCTGTACTTATGCAGGCCTAGTTTCTCTGTGAAGCTGTCGATAATCTCTGCGATGCCGTAAAAAGTGTAGTCATACTCTTCAACGCTAGGCATCGAGCTGTTGCCGAAGCCGGGATAGTCCGGGGCGACCAGGTGAAAACGGTCCGACAGCACCTGGATTAGGTTTCGAAACATGTGAGACGAGGTCGGAAAGCCGTGCAATAGAAGAATGGTTGGATCATCTGGTGAACCTGCCTCACGGTAAAATATATCCAGACCTTCAATGGTCACGGTTTTATAGCTTGTCATGGTAGTCCTCCTTGGGACTATTGGCATAGTCCTTTCTTCTATCCTCAGGTTATATGACTTAAGTTAACCCAGGAGGCTAGTAGGAATTAAAGTAAGTCCCTTGCCTGGATTGTCAAGTGCGTAAGAGGGTTTCGGAAAGGGATCTTCAGGTGAGCAACCGAGAGAAAAAGAAAAAAAAGGGGTCAAGTCTCCGCTTGACTCTTGGTCAGCACTTGGCTTATCTTCGCAACACGCTTCCTGAGTTGTCGATCTGTCGACATCTTAGTCCCCATCCTCTCTATCACACTGCTTGCCGAACTGTATTTGCTCAACCCATACTCTCTGCAAATCTCAGCCAGATTCTCACCTCGCAACTGCCTTGTCAGGTAGATCGCTACACTCCTCGGCTCATTAAATGTTCCCCTTTTGGATTTGAGTAAATGTTCCACTCTGACCCCATAGATACGACAAATAACCTGCTTGATCTTCTCCCTCTCTGGTGCCAATACTCTTGATTCAGGGACCTCTCTATGCTTTTTCCGTTCAAAAAATCGATCCCTCAGCCCATCAATGAACTCGTCGCGCCCTAGGATCGAGGGCAACTTGTTCTGCTCAAAAACTTGGCTGATCTCCTCAGAATCCTCCTCTGCCATAAATTCTTTATAGAGCCTTTGCTGCTGCTTGGTGTCCTTACTCAGCATGGAAAGGACGAAACCTTTATGCAGCCAATCCCACTTTTTCCCTCTCGATAAATATCCTCTATGGCTACTCCACTTATAGGAATCCATCCTCTCCACTATACCCGATCGTATAGGATTCCTATGAATGTATCTCACAAGCTGCAGGAGATAGTTGTCAGCATCTACAACAATCGACTTGTATCTTCCCCGAAACAGTTGTCCATCGCAGCGATGAGAGCGATTGAATCTCTGAGTATATATTCCGTTTATGTGACGCATGCAGCGAGACAAATTGGCATCAGGAGTTTGGACCACGAGATGATAGTGGTTCGGCATCAAACAATAGGCAGCAATCCTAAAATTCCAGAGTTCCACCGACTCCATGAGCAGCTCAACGAAGGACTTGTAGCCTGTTTCCTCAAGGAAAATGTGCTCAGCCCGCCTGCCACGATTCATCACATGGTACCAGGCATCCGGATACTCTATTCTTAGCGGTCTAGCCATATTTGCTTGCTAGCAAAAAAAGAAATAAGAGTCAAGCGGAGACTTGACCCCTTGCTATCTTGATAGGAATTTATAATGAACCTCCCTGCAGCAAGCTGCAGGGTATCAATCCTTGATAATGTGATTTTACAACCATGCCCTTTTCCTCTGAGACGG
>JBEQLC010000137.1:5028-5282 GCA_040326175.1 Desulfobacteria bacterium
ACGCGGGCTCCGCCTCCTCCAAGCTTCTTGGGATGATCTGAGTAGTTATCGCCTCCGGCATGAATCATGAGCGACCGGCCTTTGAGATCGGAGACCTTGAGACGCGGAGCGAGTACTGGATGCGAGGCTTTGCCATCCGCGTCAACGTACAACGCAGGTAAGTCACCAAGGTGGCCATTGCTATAAGGGCCTTTGTGCCTTCCGGTACCAACCGGGTCATAGTGGCCGCCAGCGGTCAGTCCGGGCACCCTCTT
>JBEQLC010000138.1:0-5277 GCA_040326175.1 Desulfobacteria bacterium
CGAAAGGTTCAGGAGGCCAACTATGGGTGAGCGCAAGAGACTGTTCTTGCTGATTCTCATCATGACAACCGTGTCAATGGTTGTTGTCGGAATCACCATCTACGTCTTGTATGGCACTTCTTTTGAGCAACAACGAGAAAGACTGGTGGAGACTGCTCAGAGTCAGGCTCGTCTGATAGAAGCCGTCGCCCGGTTTGATGCCGCTCATGAAAGAATCGACCCCAGATCTTATCCTGGTGGTCCAGCAGTGGCCACCTTAAGCCAGATCATTGATGCCCACCGGCATTACAGGGGTTTTGGTGAGACTGGAGAGTTCACCCTTGCTCGCCGCGAGGGGATGAATATTTTTTTCTTGCTCAGACACCGCCATTCTGACCTCGATCAACCAAAATCCGTTCCTCTAGATTCCGAACTCGCCGAGCCCATGAGAAGGGCACTGTCTGGTTTATCCGGTACCGTGGTGGGACTGGATTACCGTGGAGAGACAGTACTGGCAGCACACGAGCCGGTGGCAGAATTGGGCGCGGGTATAGTGGCGAAGATCGATCTGTCTGAGATTAGGGCTCCGTTTATGAGGGCGGGTCTAATCGCCATTTGTGCTGCGCTTTTGGTGGTCTTCGTGGGTGCAGTTGTTTTCCTTCGCGTTAGCAATCCCATCATGAAACGTTTGGAGGAGCGCACTGCTGAACTCATGAAAGCAAACGAACATCTTGAACTCGAAATCCAAGAGCGCAAAGGGGCAGAAGAGGCTTTGTCGTGGGAGGCCTCAATAAATGCTGCTATAGCAGAATTATCTCGTGCCTTGATTCTACCCAAGCCCATTGAGGACATCTCTTGGATGGTGCTCGAACATGCGAAGCACTTCACACGCAGTGATTTTGGCTACGTTGGCTTCATTGACCCAGACACTGGCTACCTCGTTAGTGTGACCATGACCAGAGACATCTGGGACACCTGCCATGTGCCGGATAAAGAAATCATCTTCAAAAAATTCAGCGGGCTTTGGGGATGGGTATTGGAAAACCGCAAGCCCCTGCTGACAAACTCACCGGCACAGGAGCCCATGTCTGCTGGAACTCCTCCGGGGCATATACCTATCAGTCGTTTCATTTCAGTTCCTGCAATGCTCGGCGACAGCCTGGTCGGACAAATTGCTCTGGCAAACTCTGAACGGGATTACACTGAAGATGACCTTACCTTCATACAACGGCTGGCAACCCTCTATGCGATTGCTATTCAGCGCAACCAGGCGGAGGAAGAGCTACAACAAGCACACGCCGAGCTTGAACAACGTGTGGAGGAACGTACTGCCGAACTGCTGCAGGCAAACGAGCAACTTCAGCGGGAAATAGAGGAGCGCATACGGGCGGAGGAGGAGATCAGAAGGGCTGAAGAAAAATATAGACTGTTGGTACAGAATCTCCCAAGTGTAATCTACAAAGGATACAAAGACTGGTCAGTGGAGTTCTTTGACGACAAGGTCGAATCATTAATGGGCTATAAGGCCGATGACTTTCATTCCAAGAGATTGAAATGGAGTGATTTAATTGTTGAGGAAGATCTTGAGACCGTTCGGGAAGACTTCGTCGAGGCCTTAAAAGCAGACAAATCCTATGTGAGAGAATACAGGACGAAAACTCGGGCTGGGGATATTCTTTGGATACAAGATAGGGGGCAGATTATTTGCAATGATGTGGGGGAAGTTGACTATGTGAGTGGTGCCTTTTTTGATGTCACAGACCGGAAGATGGCTGAAGAGGCATTGCGGCAATCGGAAAGGGAACTCCGTTTGCTCTCCACCCAACTTCTCGCGGTACAGGAGCAGGAAAGAGGACGGATCGCCAGGGAACTACACGATGGCATTGGCCAATCTCTGAGCGCCATCAAGTTTAGAGTTGAAGATGCCCTCGGGCAAATGGGTAAAAACTTAGCCGAGTCAAGTATCAATTCATTGAACAGTCTCATTCCGGTAATTCAAAGCACCGTTGAAGAAGTTCGAAGAATAACCATGGACCTGCGGCCAGCTACTCTGGATGACCTGGGAATTTTGGCAACAATCGCTTGGTTTTGCCGTGAGTTTCAAGAAACATATGCAAACGTCAAAATCGAAAAAGAGATTGGCATAGCAGAAACTGACATTCCTGAATCTTTGAAGACTGTTATCTTTAGAGTTGTGCAGGAAGCCCTGAACAACGTGGCAAAACACAGCGGCGCAGAAAGCGTCACTATCTTCCTGACGAAGAGAGACGATACCATAGAGTTGACGATTGAGGATAATGGTCGCGGCTTCGACCTAGAAGAGGCGCTCGATATCGATGTCTCTAAGAGGGGCTTCGGGCTCGGGAGCATGAAGGAGCGAACAGAACTCTCCGGGGGGTCTTTTTCCCTCGAGTCAGTCAGGAGAGAAGGAACCACTGTCAGGGCATCTTGGCCTTGAGATTGCAGATCTCAGATTGAAGATTTGAAAAAGACGTAAACGTTCTTAAATTCGCAATCCGCAATTCGCAATTCGCAATTCCTTCACCTTGTAACCAATCCCCTTTCCATGGCATAAGCTGTCAAGGCCGCGGCACTGTGGAGATCCAATTTCTTCATGAGGTTAGCCCGGTGCTTTTCTACCGTCTTTACACTGATGTACAGGTAGTCGGCGATCTCTTTATTTTTATGGCCCTCGGCAATCAGTTTTAGAATTTCTCGCTCCCGTTTGGTGAGTGTGTCCCACGGGGAACTCGACTCAAAGCTCTTCCTGCCCTCGAGATATCCTTCTATTACCATTTGCGACACGGAGGGACTGAGGTAACGCTTCCCCTCGAGAACGCTCTTTATAGCCATTATCAGTTCCGCAGACGAAGCATCTTTCAAAATATAGCCGTCAGCCCCAGCCTGCAGAACCTCGAGAATGAATTCTTCTGCCTTGTGAACCGTCAGGGCCAAAACCTTCGTCTCTGGAGTACGTTTCTTGATCTCTCTGATGGCCTCAACCCCATTCATCTTCGGCATGGAAAGGTCCGTCAGGATAAGATCGGGCCTGAGTTCCTCCACCCGCCGAATGGCTTGTCGGCCATCTTCTGCCTCCCCTACCACTTCGAGGTCCGATTCAGCGGAGAGCAGAGCCCGTAGCCCCTCTCTGAGAATAGTATGATCCTCGGCGATAACGACTCTGCGTTTTGCTTTCACCAGCTTCACCTGAGCATAGAGTTGGCTGTCTTCTGCCAGAATACAATTTGGGGAGAAAACTGTAAAGCACTTGCCGGCGGCAAACCCTTGCCCTGGAAAATACAGTGTAATATTTCCATATCTACTGTATCCGCCCCATTTCTAGTCAATGGGTGCTTGTTGTAGGGTGTAGTAGCATCTTCTATCATCCAACCCGGATTATTCATGAATCCGGCGGGCTACAAGGGCCATACTTCCCAAAATCACGCCCGTTGTGGGGTAAAACCAGATGTTCAAGACATTGCTTGTTGAGGACAACGCTCCCTTTCGTCAGTCTCTCAGGGAGATGCTGTGCGAGCGATTTCCTAGAATGGTTGTCGAGGAGGCTGAGGACGGAGAGGAAGCACTGCAGAAACTAGAGGGTTTGGTCCCTCATCTCGTTTTTATGGACATAAAACTGCCAGGGGCAAACGGCCTCGAGATTACCAAAAAGATAAAGGAGCGCTATTCCACGATACAAGTAATAATCCTAACAAGTTATGACTTTCTGGAGTACCGAGAGGCTGCAGTCCAGTATGGAGCCGATCATTTCCTTTCAAAAGAATCGTCGAGTCGAGAGGACATTTTGGCATTAGTCGACAGTATCTATTCTGAGGATGGCTACCTCTAAATGGGAACCGTTGGCGGAATACAGTATTTCTGCCCTGAATTTACTCAATGCACCTGATTTACTTCTCAGACAATTTCAGTAGCCTGGGAGATATTTTGCCGTCTCCCTTTTGATACGGTCTTTTTCTCTATTCACTTTTTATTGAGGAGTGTGATCATGTCAGTCTCTCTCAATCATTCGGACTCGGGGCTTACCATTCAAGATCTGTATCCGGACTATGTTTGGAACAATGGCCCATCTGATTCTGTGGAAGAGTGTGGGGCAATTGACAGAGAGCAACAATTGGATCGAGTGGAACAAGAACAAGATCTTCTCGGGGAGAAAGATCCCCTGGATGTCAGCGTGACCTCGGACACTGAGGAAGACGATTTTTTTCAGACCAATCTCATCAATTGCTACCTTCAAGATGTCGCCCGATATCACCTGCTCACCCTTGAACGTGAGATTGAGTTGGCGCGAATCATTAAGGAAGGTCAAGAAGAAGTGGTCAACTTGGTGGTCACCCACTGCGTTGCAGAAAAACACTTCGGCGACTTTCGCAAGAAAATTCTCAAGTGGCAGAGCGAGGTGGAATCCTTTCCCGGACTTCGTGAAAAAATGGTGGGGCACATTGTATCGACCCTGGAAAGTGGCGCCAGCGGCAATGGCGCAGCTGAAATATGCCAGAGACTTCTCGCTGAGGTTCGGGCCGTAGTTGCCAGAATCAACACGGCCCAGGATGAAATGGTCAAGGCTAACCTTCGGCTGGTGCTCAGTATTGCCAAGCGGTACCGTGGTCGTGGGTTGAGTTTTCTAGACCTCATCCAAGAGGGCAACATGGGACTGATCAGGGCGGTCTCCCGATACGATTACACCAAGGGTAACCGTTTCAGCACGTATGCTACCTGGTGGGTGAGGCAGGGTATTATCCGAGCCCTTTATGAAAAGACCAACACTATCCGGCTGCCTGTTCATGTCATCGAGATGAAAAGCTTCTTCCACAGGATTGTGTCCGAGCTTGCCGAAGAGCTTGACCGCGAACCCAGTCCTGTGGAGATTGCCGAGCGCAGCGGATTATCTGTTGACAAAGTCACGATGCTCGCTCAGTTGTCCACACGGCCAGCCTCTTTGGAAGCGGCGGTTGGCAACAGAGAGCAGCAGTTAGGAGATTTCATAGAAGATAAAAGAACTGTGTCACCTTTGGAAGGGATCAGCCAACAGGAATTGGTTGAGGTCACCCGTGAGGTCCTGGCCTCTCTGTCTCCTCGCGAGGAGGGAGTGTTGAAATCTCGTTTTGGTATAGATGGCAGGCCCACGCAGACACTCAAGAGCATCGGCGGGCACTTTGGTGTATCAAAGGAACGTATCCGACAAATCGAAAAGAGGGCCATCCAAAAACTGCGACACACACCGCGTTCAGATCAACTCAGGTGCTTTCTTGAATAACTATCCTCGAGGCAAGCTCGAGTTGG
>JBEQLC010000139.1:0-5239 GCA_040326175.1 Desulfobacteria bacterium
GGCAAAGGTCTTAAAACGGGCACCATCTATCTGAGTACCGGAGATCTCTTGTCCCTGAATCACGACACCGACAATCTTGCCCTTTTCGACTTGGGCCATGAATTCTGTATAATTGATCTCACTATCCTGGATCCTCGACTGGTTAAACAGGTTAAAGAGTAAGATCATCATAAGACTGATCACCAGCCACAGGGCCAGATTTTTGTAAAAGGGATTCACGATAGGGATTACCTCGCTGTTTGCTTGTCACCGTGTTTAGAGTTTTACAATCCAAAAAACATAATACAATAAATCTGCTATTTCAATCTCTATTAATCATATTGGCAGGTAAGAGTTCGGCTTTCAAGACATTTTTCGTTCTTTGGGTAATCTTGGCCGAATCGTCAATGCGATAACCGCCCACCCAGATGATTCTCTCGCCGCTAACGAGAATGGGGCAGCGTAACCTCTGCAACCTGGGTACCTTGTTGTTGATGAAGAAGGTCTTCACCTTCTGTGAGCCGGCCATTCCCAGAGGATTGAATCGGTCTCCCCGCCTAAAGCTTCTAACCTGAAGCGGAAAAGTAACCGTAGCCGCGTCAAAAAGCGCTGTGGTTGCCGGATGGGTCTTCAGGTCAGCGACCTCACTGCGATTGCAAGCGGAAAGTTTTAGAGAAATGCCGATCTCAGGGATAAGAGTAGTCTGTGTGTGGGGTATCTCATATTCAAACCCAACAGTTTTCTCAGAAGGGTCCAACAAAAAGCAGATTTCATCCCTATCCAGAACCACCCGGACTCCCTGTGGCAAGTCCAAGCGCCCCGAAGGTGCGGGCGCGGCAATGAGACGGGTTACTGCTTCGACGTGAACATGGCCCAACCGTTTGAGCCCCCCTTTTAGAGACAATACAGCGCAGCGTATCAGACGCCTCAGTAATGCCGGATGAAGCTCAGATAGACGGTGAGCCGCAAGGCACAGGCGACCCGGTCTCTGGTCTACTAGAAGATCCTTAAGAGTTCGCCTGACCTCGTGATCCCAGAAATCCTCCTCATCCCTGAGAATCGAAGCAAGTCGGTTCAGGGCACTGACCATATTCGGGTTATAGTGCTCCTTGAGGTCGGGCAATAGTTCAAGGCGTATCCGGTTCCTGAGGTATTTTGTATTGAGATTGGAGGGGTCTCGCATATGCTCGAAGCCACCCAGTTCGAGGAAGACCAATATCTCTTTCCTTGTCAAGTCTATGAGCGGTCGGATGATGCGCGGATGACGAACCGGAGGGATACCGGCAAGCCCCAGTGGACCTGTTCCTCGCAGCAAATGCATGAGCACCGATTCAGCGTTATCATCTGCATGGTGCCCGAGTGCAATCTTGCTGACAGAATATTTGGTCGCCACCTCATCATAGAAAGTGTAACGAGCTTCCCTGGCAGCTTCCTGGAGGGATAGTCGGTTTTCAATACCATATTCTGCTACGTTTATAGAGCCGATCTCACAAGGAATACCCAAGCCTGCAGCCAGTCTGTCGACGAAGGCTGCCTCCTGATCTGCAGTCGATCCGCGTAATTGGTGGTTCAGATGTGCTATGACCAGCCGGAGTGACCACTTAGGCTGAAGGGCTAAAAGAGCGTGAAGGAGCGACACGGAGTCCGGTCCACCTGACACACCGACCAGGACGGCATCTCCCTTATCCAGCATGTGATATCGACGGATAGTGGCCTCAACAGCAGGCAAGAAACCGGAATCTTTTCTCTTTGTGGGCATGGATTTTGATAGATATTTAAGGTCTACGTGGATCTGGAGTCAAGGGAAAAGAGGATGGAGGGGTTGCTGTGATTACCTCAAAAAACGGCATATGGCGTGAATGCAGTTCGCCACTGGCCTGAGCCACGAGTAGACAAGTCGCTCATAGTTGCGGCTCAAGGTCATGGAAACCGGTTTGCTAAGGCCAACATCGACCAGACGGCAATAGAGATGCAGCGGGTTCCACGCGTGCTGCACCCAGAGGGCAATACGTTCCAAGAGAGTCTATCCTTTCAACAGCGTTATGAGTTTGAAAAATACTGGTTAAATGAGTCAATGGCTTTTAAAATGAAAAAAATGCGAAGTCAAGAAAAAAAAGTTCTACATATGGCACTTTTTTCTTGCGTGCCACTAGATATTGTATGCCAGGGGAAGCGGCGGCCGGGCCCTGGTGTGCCCGATCATTGGTGCGGCGAGCGCTCGTTTGTCCGGTTCATAGAGATCTTTTGCAGTTGAAATGGGGTTCACCTTAGGCTATAACACGTTTGCTTGGTTGCGCTAAGCGGGGAGCTAGCGGTGTCCTGTCACCCGAAATCCGCTCAATGCGGGGCTGAATTCCCTTTTGAGGGCCCGTAGTACCGTGTTCCAGGAGCAGTCCTGGGTCGGGCACCACGCAACAGGCGGTTACGAACTCCGTCAGATCCGGGAGGAAGCAGCGGTAAGTAATCCAGTCTGTGTCGTGGGTTGGCTTCGGCCCACTTATGACAGCTTGAGGTGTGTGGGAAAGGGTTCGATCAAGGGTGCGCAACCAAGCTCTGCAACCTTTCCAGGACTTCCCCTTTCATCGAGATTGAGGTCACGTCTACCATCATTATCCTATGACTCAAATACAGTATAATGATTTTGGCGGCTATCTCAGGAAACGTTTTGGCTGCAAGGTTCAGAAGATTACCATAGATGCCGGCTTTTCCTGCCCCAACCGGGACGGAACCCTGTCCTCTGGTGGGTGTATCTATTGCGATGGCAAGGGTTCCGGCACTGGAGCGGCCCTCAGGGCCGAATCGATTAGGAAGCAGATTCAACAGGCAAAACATCGATTGGCATCTCGGTACAGAGCCCAAAAATTCATAGCGTACTTCCAGGCTTTTACGAACACCTATGCCCCCCGTGACATCCTCAGCAAAAGGTACGACGAGGCCCTAGCAGATTCCGACATAGTGGGACTTGCCATTGGCACCAGACCGGACTGCATTGATGATTCAAAACTGGATCTTATTGGGGAGTACGCGGCTGCGCATATGGTTTGGATTGAGTACGGGCTTCAATCCATACACAATCGAACGCTCGAAAAGATCAACAGGGGGCATACCTTTGAAGATTTTGTTCGGGCGGTGCGTATGACTCAAGGTCGCAATGTGCTGATTTGTGCCCATGTCATACTTGGACTACCCGGCGAATCGAGGGAAGATGTCCTGGATACAGCCAGAGCATTGGCTGACTTGGGCATAGACGGCATTAAGATTCACAGCTTGTATATACCCAAAGAAACTCCACTTGCACGGCTTTATCAGGGCGGCGGCTTCACTCTTCTGGACCAGGAGACCTACGTGCGGTGGGTCGTTGGGTTCTTAGAGCGTCTTCCCTCTACAGTCATCATACAACGCCTTACCGGAGATCCTGACCCTTCAGCCCTTCTTGTCCCTGACTGGACCTTGAATAAGCAGCAAACACTCGGTCTCATCCGAGAAACGCTGGAGAGCAAAGGGACCTGGCAGGGAAAACTGTGTGAGTCGTCTCAGAATCCTTTGTCAGTCGTTTGGTCTTGGTGACTTTGCCTGTTAAGGGGCACAATTGGCCAAGTCGCCATAAATAATGACTATTTGGCCGACTCTCTCTTGACAAACCGGTGAGAGGTCCTTATTTTTTAGCACCTTGTAACAAAATGTATATAACTAGATGAAATAAATTGGAATCAAGTATGTCCCTGGAGGTGTCGTTGAGGGAGAAAAAACGCAAGTCCCGGATCGGCAAACCAGATCAACGCGGGATAGCCGAAAAACGGAAGGGAGCCGCTTCAGGGGAGGCCAAAGAACCCGTGGTCGAGGAGGAGAGCGTTGAAGATCGCCTCAAGGCCGCGGAGGTAAGGGCCGAAGAGAACCACGACCGACTTCTGCGCGTAACTGCAGAATTTGAGAACTACAAAAAGCGTGCGGAACGGGACATAAACGATTTTAGAAAGTTCGCCAACGAATCACTCATCAAGGAAACACTGCCGTTCGTAGATAATTTAGAACGTGCGCTCGAAATCCCTGAAGGAGATAGCGAGGCGACCTCAGACAGTATGAGAGAGGGTGTCGAAATGACACTGAAAGGACTTCTGAGCTGTCTCAAGAAGTACGGTGTAGTTCCTATTGAGTCTTTAGAAAAACCGTTTGATCCGAATTTTCATCAGGCCGTCATGCAGGAGGAATCCGAGACGCGTCCAGACAATACTGTGTCCCAGGAACTTCAGAAGGGATACATGATGCAGGACCGACTTCTTCGCCCTGCTATGGTAGTGGTTTCCAAGAAGCCTGCATCCAAATCAGACGCCAAGTTACAGAGTTCTGAGGACGCACACAAAGTTGATGTAAGAATATTGTAATTATTTTGTGCAAGGAGGGAAGCAATGAGTAAGGTTATAGGAATTGATCTTGGCACAACCAACTCATGCGTGGCTATCATGGAGGGGAAGGACCCCAAGGTAATTACCAACCCTGAAGGGGGACGTACAACGCCGTCCATGGTGGCGTGGAGCGATAGCGGAGAGAGGATTGTGGGGCAGGTGGCCAAGCGACAGGCCGTGACCAACCCAGAGAATACGGTTTTCGCGGTCAAGCGGCTTATTGGGCGGAAGTATGCCTCACCTGAGGCTCAGCAGGACAAGGAAATCTGCCCGTACAATATCACTCAGGCCTCCAATGGCGACGCTCAGGTGGAGATTCAGGGTAAGACGCACAGTCCGGCGGAGATTTCATCCCATATCCTGCAGAGCATGAAAAGGACCGCCGAGGAATACCTCGGTGAGAAGGTCACCGATGCGGTGATCACGGCCCCGGCGTATTTTGACGACAGCCAGCGCCAGGCCACCAAGGACGCAGGTAGGATTGCCGGCCTGAATGTCTTGAGGGTCATAAATGAGCCGACTGCAGCCTCTCTAGCCTATGGCCTTGATAAGAGGAAGGATGAGAAGATTGCTGTCTTTGATTTAGGCGGAGGAACCTTCGATGTTTCCATTCTGGAAATTGGCGAGGGAGTTTTTGAGGTGAAAGCCACCAATGGAGATACGCATTTGGGTGGTGAGGATTTTGATCAAAGGGTCGTGGATTACATTGCCAATGAGTTCAAGAAAGACCAGGGTATCGACATCCGCAGCGACAAGATGGCCCTGCAACGTTTGAAGGAGGCAGCCGAAAAAGCCAAGATGGAGCTTTCGACCTCCATGGAGACTGACATCAACCTTCCCTTTATCACGGCTGATGC